>NZ_DAOMQT010000004.1:0-206941 GCF_035445465.1 Agriterribacter sp. | reverse complement strand
TAACCTATCACCGGGCAGAGCATATCTTTAAGAAAAAGGCCGACAGCAGCTTTGAGAAGGTGGAGATCAGGAAGCGGCCGGGAACCGTAGGCATTTGCGCCGCCATTATGAATCACTATAAGGTAGACGCGGTTCCGCATCTTATTTGCGGAGGCTTTACCGTTCGCGAAACGGAAGACGCGTTGATTGACCTTTATTTTCTGGGGATAGATAATGTGCTGGTATTGCGCGGGGATGCGGCAAAAAATGAAACCTTTTTTGAGCCGGAGCCCGAAGGGCACAAATACGCCATTGATCTGCTGAAGCAAACGGTAAACCTTAACAACGGCATTTACTTAGAAGAAAGCATTCGCAATGGTTTCCGAACCGATTTTTGCATTGGCGTGGCGGGTTACCCCGAAAAACATTTTGAATCGCCCAATACTTCTACCGACATGCTCTACCTTAAAGCCAAGGTAGATGCAGGCGCCGAGTATATTGTAACCCAAATGTTTTTTGATAACCAGAAATATTTCGATTTCGTTAAAAACTGCCGGGAGAACGGCATTGATGTCCCCATCATTCCCGGGCTAAAGCCCATTTCATCTATTAAGCAACTGAATGTGCTGCCCCGTACTTTTCATGTGGATATACCCACCGAGCTGAGTACGGAAATACTGAAATGCAAAACAGATGCCGATGTGGAGCTGGTAGGAACGGAGTGGCTGAAACAACAATCTATTGAACTCAAAAAAGCCGGGGTGCCCGTACTGCATTATTATACCTTAGGCAGGCCAAAGATCATTGAAAACGTGGTAAGAGCGATTTTGTAAACGAAGCCGGGAACACAATGAACCACGGAGGCAAGTGACACAGAGGGAATGGATGATTTGCATTTTATCCCGAAGCCTTAAATCCGAAACCCAAAGAGAAGAACCAAATCACAAAAAACAAACCTGCCTGCGGCAGGCAAGCTTGTCCGCCGGAGCGGATAAAATTAAAACATCAAATCCAAAGGAGGCCGTTAGCGGTCAGTATCCCCTGAAACTTGTAACCTGCAACCTGTACCCACCCTGCAACTTGTACCCTGCACCTCGCATCAATCTCAAACTTCAAATAGCTTTCCCACTGCCTTTTTTGCTTTTTCAAACCGCCCGGTATAATCCCCGCTAATATCGGCCCACGGCGTGTGCTGATTGATCATAATATCTTTATACATCCGGTACAACCTTTCCCTCGTTTCCAGGTCGGGATATTCCCGGAGTTCATCTTTCGTCCAGGGCAGGTCGGTATTGCATAGCAGGTAAAGATCATAACGGCGGGTAACGATCTGATCAATGATCCATTGATGACATTGATTAAAAACAAATTCACACCACACTTTCATCACGTACATATCCGTATCAATAAAAAGGAGCGGGCTGCCTTCTCCCGGGCTGTATCTGTACTTTTCAGCTACACCGGCTGCTGTTTTGTCTTCCAGCGCTATTTGTCCTTTTGCAATCTCCAGCAGGTTATCATACGTATAATCCATTCCATGCTTCAGCAGGTATTCCCTGGCATATTCCCTACACCATATTGTTTTATAATGACCGGCTAACTGTTCGCATAAAGTACTTTTACCTGTTGACTCCGGGCCAATAACTACAATTTTCTTTAGTTGCTGCATAGCTGGGTTTTAGATGGCGCTTCTATCTGCCACGGAAAGTATGCACAGAATATGAAAGCACAAAGCCTGGTGGAAGATTATTACTACAACGCTTCATTAATGAGAGATTTGATCTCATGTAAAAGTGAAACAATATCTTTATTCTTTAAAATAATCATCAATGAAAATTGCTGTTCTGGGCGCCGGTATGGTTGGACGCGCCATTGCTGAAGATCTGTCCACCTCTTTCGAAGTAACTTCTTTTGATAAAAATTCCGGATCGCTTGCTTTGCTGGCACAAAGAGCACCTTCCGTAAAAACGGAGCAGGCCAACCTTTCGGAACTGGCAAGCTACAACGCGTTGCTGAAACCTTTTGAGCTGGTGGTAACCGCTGTTCCGGGCTTTATGGGATTCGGCGTATTGAAACAGGTGATAGCAGCGGGGAAAAATGTGGTGGATATTTCTTTTTCACCGGAAAATACTCTTCAGCTGGATGCACTGGCTAAAGAAAACAGCGTTACGGCTATAGTAGACTGTGGTGTTGCGCCGGGCATGAGCAACCTGGTGCTGGGCCGCTATAATGAAGAAATGAAAGTAGATAATTTTGAATGCTATGTAGGCGGATTGCCTAAGATCAGGAAAAAGCCTTTTGAATATAAAGCGCCTTTTTCGCCGGTTGATGTTATTGAAGAATATACCCGCCCGGCACGGCTTGTAGAAAACGGGCAAATGGTTACCAAAGCTGCATTAACCGAAATAGAGCTGATGGACTTTGAAGGCGTGGGAACCTTAGAAGCTTTTAATACGGATGGACTGCGCTCCATTATAGATACGATGAAGCATATTCCCAACATGAAAGAAAAAACGCTCCGGTATCCGGGCCATTGCGAACTGATTATAGCATTGCAGCGAAGTGGTTTTTTTGACAAAAAGCGCATTGCCGGTAAGGGAATTGATATTTCACCGCTCGAATATACTTCCGCCATTTTATTTAAGGAATGGAAGCTGCAACCGGGTGAAGAAGAGTTTACGGTAATGAAGATCATTGTACAGGGAGAGCAGGAAGGCAAAAGAAAAACCGTTGAATATGCGCTGCTCGATCATTATGATGTGCAAAGCCAAACTACTTCTATGGCGCGTTCTACCGGCTATACATGCACAGCGGCCGTTCATCTTATTGCCAAAAAATTATTTGCGGCAACCGGAGTTTTCCCGCCCGAAAAAGTTGGCAGCAACAAAGCGTGCTTCAACCATATTATTCAATATCTCAAAGAGAGAAAGGTGAACTGGGAAAAAAGGGAATACGCATAAAAAAAGAGACATGCAACCGCATATCTCCTTTATATTTCTTATCAAACCAATTACCTTATTCGGCTTCGGCTACCACTTCCTTCACTTCGGGCACCATTCTTTTCATCATGCCTTCAATACCTGCTTTAAGCGTGATCATGGAAGAAGGACAGCCTGAGCAGGAACCCTGGAGCATCAGGTTCACCACGCCATCGTCGTAGCTCCTGAATTGTATAGCGCCGCCATCCATTTCAACGGCCGGCTTTACATAATTATCAAGGATCTCTTTAATTCTTTTCACTACATCATCATCATCGGCCGCAACGCTGTTGGAAGCTTCGGGCTTTAATGCCGCAACTTCATCTTCATTGATGATGGCTTTGCCTTCTTCGAGATACTCTTTTAAAAAACTGCGTATGGAAGGGATCACGTCCTGCCATTCTGTTTCAGCCGTTTTTGTAAGTGTTACAAAATTGCTGGCAATAAATACCGACTTTATAAAAGGGAAACCAAAAAATTCCTGCGCCAGAGCTGAAGGCTTTGCTGTTTCTATATCCGGGAAATCAATGCTTTTTCCGGGATAGAGCAGCTTATTAGCCACAAACTTCATGGTTTCGGGGTTGGGCGTCATTTCCGTATAAATGCTTATAACGGGGTTACCTGTCCTGATCATACACGCAAAATTTAGGAGGCAAAGATAAAAAAAATTATGCTTCGCCAGCCGGTTTTCTGTTGTTGACTGCCGATTAGGCAATCATTTAACGATTCCGTACATTCGGGAAAAGAATAATTCCTTTATCTCTAAATCCTTCTCTTTTTATCACCGATAAACTAAATAGTATGATTTCTCCCAAAATCGAAAAATCGTTGAACCAGCAGGTTCAGTTAGAAGCCGAATCTTCGCAAATATACTTAGCTATGGCCAGTTGGGCCGAAGTAGAAGGCTATAACGGCATTTCCGATTTTTTATTCAAGCATTCCGATGAAGAGCGGATCCATATGCTAAAGCTGTTAAAGTTTATTAATGAACGGGGAGGGCATGGCATTATCCCGGCACTTCCGCAGCCGGCGCAAAAATACAAAGGTATCCGCCCCCTGTTTGAACAGGTTTTGAATCATGAAATTCATGTAAGCACTGAGATCAATAAGCTGGTAGACATCTGCCTCAAAGAAAAAGACTACACCACGCATAATTTCCTGCAATGGTATGTAAGCGAGCAGATAGAAGAAGAAGCGCTTGCCAGAAGAGTAATTGATAAGCTGAAGCTCATTGGTGACGACAAAGGCGGTTTGTATTTACTTGACCGGGATATTGTTACTATTGAAAGCACGCTTAAAATAGAAAAAGGAGGCAGGGGCTAAAATTATTAATAACTATCCGGCATTGGGATTTATACGCCACGAATGCACGAATTATTAATCGGGCTTTCGGTAAAACTATACTAATTCGTGCATTCGTGGCATAAAACGCTATAAGGCTTCTATTATTCCCCAAAGGGGACAGTTATTCTAAAACTTCCTATATCATTTTTAACGTCGGGCTACCGGTATACCGCTCATTAAACAACACCTGATGGTAAAAAACAAATATTTACGTTATTTGCCGCTGGCCTCACTGTTTGGTACGCAGCGCACGAGAGAACTGTTTCATTATAATCCTACCATACTTCCCGTTAGGGAAGAGGCGGAAGATGTAAAGTTATTCGTGTATGATTACAACGCGGATCATTATGAAGAACGTACCCTGGAAAATGTAGCAGACTGTGTTGCTTTCAAAAACAATGATCGTATTACCTGGATCAATATTGACGGGTTACGGAAGCAGGATGTAGAAACCATTTGCAATACGTTTGGCATTCATGCCCTGCTTACAGAAGACATCCTGAGCATAGGGCAACGCCCCAAGATGGATGATGTGGAAGGTATTTTGTTCTGCCTGCTTAACATGCTCTATTTTAATGAAACAACCAGAACCGTGGAAACGGAGCAGATCAGTATTGCCCTCGGTAAAGATTTCGTTATTTCCTTCCAGGAAGACGGCTCCCGTGATGTATTTGACCCTATGCGGCACAAATTAAAAATGGCGAACAGCAAGATCAGGCAAAGAACAGCGGATTATCTCTGCTATTCTATGCTCGACATGATCGTGGATAATTACTTTATTGTGATGGAAAGGTTGGGCGAACAAATTGAACTGCTGGAAGAAGAGGTGATACGCCGCAGCAATACCCGGTCGCTGGCGCATATCAATCATTTGCGTAAGGAATTAATCGTGCTTAAACGTAATATCGCTCCCGTGCGGGAGCTGATCAACGGTTTTATACGGAGCGAAAGTGATTTGCTGGATGATCGTACGACCAAATATTTTAAAGATGTTTACGATCATATTGTGCAGGCATACGATTTTACGGAGAACTACCGCGATATGATGATGAGCATGCAGGATATTTACATTAACAACGTAAACCTGCGTATGAATGAAGTAATGAAAGTAATGGCCATAGTAACCTGCCTGATGGCGCCGGCAACGGTTATCGGTGGCATTTTTGGTATGAACTTCGAAGCGATTCCCCTGCTGCATAATAAATGGGGCTTTTATATTTCGGTAGGCGCCATGCTGTTTATTCCGCTGATCATGCTATATCTTTTCAGGAAAAGAGGATGGTATTGAGCTTATTCACTTATACCAAAAACTCATTTGCGCTATAATTCAACCAACCGCTTAACCATAAAATTCCGGGACCGTGTTTACAGCAGAGCAAATTAAAGCAGCACACGAAAAGGTGAAATCAGGAGCAGATTTTCCAAAATACATTCAGGAAATCAAACAACTGGGCGTAACCGCTTTTGAAACATGGGTGAAGGACAGTCATACTGAATATTTCGGGGACAATGATTTTCACACTTCCTCAACAGCCATGTATGCAAACCTGGCTGTTGCCGGTACCAGTAACAAAGCAAAATTTGAACATTACCTCAAGATCCATCAGCAGGGAGCAACTGATTACTTTACGTTTTGCCATCATTGCGCGGAAACAGGTATCGAAAAATGGTTCGTCAGTCTCGGCAAAATGACCTGCACGTATTACAACAAAGCAGGAAACGAAGTTCTGGTGGAAAAAATTCCGCAGTAGCGGAAGGCCAGGTAAAAATTATTTTTTCATATCTTTTTAAAGGACTTCAACGACAAGCAGGATGTGAAGCCTGTTATTGTAACTCAAATATTGCGGGAACCCTATTTAAAAATAGTATACACTCCTTACCTGTTTTACCAGCTATCCTGTAACTTTAGCAAGGAAGATCCCCGCACTTTTTTAAACCTATGCATATGAAACAACAATTTAATTCACTGCTGCGCTGCTGCTTATTTACAGGCGTGCTGTTTGTTTTTATACATGCCGGCTGTTCTCCTGCTAAACATGCTGCCACCGGTGCAGCTTCTGATGAAGCCATCGCAGCGGCCGTTGCTGCAGATAACTGGGTCTTCAGCGCTAACCAGGCCCTGCCACAGCGCGGACGCTCACGAAATCTGACAGGTGGCTATGAGGTGGCATGCCGAAAGGATACCCTCCTGTTTTACCTTCCTTACTTTGGCCGGGCCTATTCAGCAACCATTGGTGAAACCACAAGCCCTTTGAATTTTAAAACCACAGACTTTAGTTTCAGCAAAACGAACAATGATAAAGGCAGATGGAATATTACCGTTGTTCCTAAAGATTACCGGGAAGTACAGTCCTGCGATTTTACTTTGTATGAAAACGGCACCGCACAGCTAAATGTGCAAATGACAAACAGGTCATCCATTAGCTTTAGCGGTTTTGTACGACCGGGAAAATAAACGGTCGCATATTTCCCGTAGATGCAGGAATTAGTATCCTTCATGATGTTTACCCTGTTACTCTACCCATGAAAGGGTCGGTGAAGCTTTCGTTACCCGTTTCAACCCTTCCGGTATAGCGTTTTTCAAAATCATCAAAACCGGCCGCCTTAATACTGAAATCGTACCAGCCATAGCTGCTTTTAAGATTAAGTACAATGTTTTCAGCGGTGGCCAGGGTGAGCGTCTTTTTTATCGTTTTCTTTCCGTAAGCATTATCCCTGATCTCAATATGCAAAGGCTTTAAAGGATCAGCATTGGTTATGCCAAGCATGATATTGCCTGTAGGCTTTTTATTCCTTCCTCCCGTTTC
This sequence comes from Agriterribacter sp., assembly GCF_035445465.1. Classification (NCBI taxonomy): domain Bacteria; kingdom Pseudomonadati; phylum Bacteroidota; class Chitinophagia; order Chitinophagales; family Chitinophagaceae; genus Agriterribacter; species Agriterribacter sp. The sequence continues at coordinate 199,833 of NZ_DAOMQT010000004.1, read as the reverse complement.
GTAAAGGCAATTCACTTCCAGCAGGGGGTCTTCGTCATTTCCCATGCACTCGCGGTAAAAGCCGTTAGGGCCATACAAGCGCAGATGATAATGCTTATGCTCAAAAGCTGCTACCGGCCAGCTATAGCTCAGGGTATCGCCGGCCGAAACTGCAAAAGACCAGTTTCTTGCAGCTTCAGCAACGCCTTTCTCATCGGTAAATATACCCGGGGCATATACTGTAAATGGTGATCCCGCAGCTCCTGTTCCAAAAAATTCATTGCCCGCTTTCAATTGAAACGCTACCTCCTTGTTACCGGCGTTCATTTTACTATCCGCATACAGCTCATAAGGCAAAGCGCTCGATGGGCGAATGCCCGCTTCCTGTTCGGGTAATAAAGCAGCGCCAACAGGATCCTGTATCACAGCATCAATCTCTTTCGCCGAAAACTGCTGGTATCCCGATGGTTCTTCCTTGAATTTCGCGTTATAAATAGTTGCTACAAAGGTATCGCGTTTAAGAAAAGGAACTTTATCTACTTTGTTGCCGTTAAATGGACTGAAGGCTTCCGTAAGATCACCGCAAATGGTGCGTCGCCACCGGCTGATATTATCAAGCCTGATGCTTTTGTTAAACTTTTTGTTTACAAATGTTTCCAGGAACTGAAGGGTAGACGTATGATCATACACTGCTGAACAAACCTTGCCGCCACGGCTCCAGGGAGAAGCGATGATCATGGGTACGCGAAAGCCGAGCCCTATGGGCGCTTCGCGGGCCTGTTTGGCTGCTACGCCCAGCTTACGCTCGCTTTCCATACGAACGTGCTCTATCTCCGTATCAATGCCGGCAGAACATTTACCGGTTTCCGGTTTGTTATTATCCGGCACAGAGAACGGTGGTACATGATCGAAGTAGCCGTCATTTTCATCGTAGGTTAAAATAAAAATGGTTTTCTTCCACACTTCAGGATTTTTAGTGAGGATATCTAATATTTCAGATACATACCATGCCCCATACCACGGCGCGCTGGGGTGATCGGAAAAATTCTGCGGGCTGGCCAGCCACGATACCGTTGGCAGCTTCCCTTCATTTACATCTTTCCTGAACTGGTGCAGCACATCTCCTGCAGGCACGGTAAGTTCACGTTCGTCGTTTCCTTCTTTATATTGCAGGGTAGTAATATTATGATAAGAAGGATCGCCACTGTTTACTACAAACGCGTTGCGGTACAATGCTTTTTCTTTCTCAGGTAATTTTTCAAACGTTTCCTTATTCCATTTGTTCAGTTCCTGCTTTGCATTATCTAATACTTCCTGCTTTTTTGCAACCTCCGTTTGTATTTTTTTAGCGGCTTCATCCGTTGACGGGCTTTCTTCCTGCAGCTTATTGATTTCACCGGGCAATTCATCTGCCAGCTTCTGCAGGTTTTGTATATAGCGCGGAGAAAATTTCACATTAAAGGCCGCGAAAAACTCTAACAGGTTACATCCGAAGTTAGCCAGCCATGATCTTTCTTCTCCTTTAAACCCGCCGCCACAGCTTATTTCGTTCTGGTAAAACTTCCAGGCAATATCATTTTCTTCCAACAGCTCAGGAAAAGCTTTCCAGGGCATTTTAGCATAGCTGTAATTTTCGTTGCGCATATTGGCCTGCATAACACCATCCTGTTCATGACTGACCTTACCCGTCCAGAAAAAAGAACGGTTAGGCGTTGTGCTCGTCATGGCAGATGAGAAATGCTGGTCGCAAACCGTAAACGCGTCGGCCATACCATAGTTAAATGGCAGATCGGTTCTGTTATAATAGCCAAGCGTTAGCGGCATACCGGAATATTTTTTATTCCCCGACCGTTTAGCGGTTAGCCATTTATCATATTTACCTCCATTGTACGCATCCACCTGGCTGGGGCGCGAATGCGGCAGGTCGCCCATCCAGGTTACTTTGGTATCTTTAATATCCAGCCGGAAGGGCGCATAGGTTTCTCCTTTTTCATTGGTTTGCAGCCAAACCGGTTTTTTATCGGGCAAGGCTATCGCTCTCGGGTCATTAAATCCCCTAACGCCCTGCAGGCTGCCGAAGCAATGATCGAAAGACCTGTTTTCCTGCATAAGGATAACAATATGTTCTGCGTCAAGATAGGTGCTGCCTGCGGGCGGATCAATAGCGAATGCCCGCTGTACCGAGGCTGGAAGTAAACTGGAAAAACCGGCGGCGCCGGATAATAAAACGGATTTCTTAATAAAATCTCTGCGCGAATCCATGGTATCTTTTTGGGTGGTAAAACAATTGTTGAGTTATTGTCGGAGGTGACTTTTTTCCGTTAGACTGAAAAGGTGGATTGCATTGGCTATAGCAATGAAGTTAAGAATTTTGTTTGAAATCTAGTATCCTTCGTTGTTTGCCACGAAGGCACGAGGACACGAAGGTTCACAAAACATCCTGGTGCGCCTTAGTGACTTAGTGGCTTAGTGGCATTCGTTTATTACCTGCCACGAAGGCACGAGGACACAAAGATTCACAAAACAATTTGGTGCTGCTTGGTGCGCTTAGTGTCTTAGTGGCATGCCTTTATTACTTGTCCCGAAAACACAAGGTTAATTTTAACGTAGCCGTAGTTTAATTATACTCTATACCTTTTTATACCGTTTTTAATCATTGGAACAGTAAAATTTATAAGGTATCCAAGTCTGAGTCGGGTCATTTTTAAATGACTTATTATTTGCGCCTGCCAAACAGGATTTACAGTTTCTATCGCTTTTAATTCTGCTATGACTAAATCGTCCACCAGCAAATCTAATCTCAGTCCTTCATTGAAAACCATTCCATCATAAACAATAGGTATATATACCTGGCGCTGCACATGAAAGCCGTTTTTAGTAAGTTCATGAACCATGCATATTTCATAAACCTTCTCAAGTAAACCGGGGCCCAGCGCTGTGTGGATTTTGAAAGCAGCATTTACGATAGCTTTTCCGATTGTTTCTTCTTCTTTGGTCAGTGGTAAATATTCCATAAGTTTTATGTTTTTATGAGGTTTTTATTGGTGGCTTTGCTTTGTTACTTGCCACAAAGTCACGAAGACACAAAGATTCACAAAACAACCTGGTGCGACTTAGTGCTTTAGTGGCTTAGTGGCACTACGCGTCTCCATCACTTTATCTTCTTTCGCGCCCTATGATCAGGCTTAGCTTACACTGCACGGTAAAATAGGAATCGTTCCTGCTGTTGTTGCCTCTTATGGCATTGGGTATTGTTGTAGCGGAAGGATCAATTTCTTTTTGCCTGTCGTGCAATTGCAGGGCATATGCTGCCTGGTAAGGAGAAAGATATTTTTGAAATAAATCAGGATCAATATACCTCGTGCTCACATCATCCAAATAATCCGTTCGGGTAATGCGATGCAATATTTCGATCCGGAGATTCAGTAAGGCTGAGCATTCGAATTGTATACCGGCTCCCACTGGAAAATTCAGTTGGGTGAGTTTGTATACCTTTCTTTCCGGGTATTCTTCAAAGCCCTGTCCCTCTGTATGGATTGTATTCAGTGAAACCCATTCGCCGTTCAGACAGGCCCGCGGATCAAAAATAAACAAGCCTGTACCTCCAACTAAATAGGGCGATACATTCGCTTTATTTTTTGCAGGGAATAACATCAGCGGGTGCAATTCGGCAAGCAGCAGCAGCTCAGTAATACGGCTTTTAAAATGAAGGTTACGGCGGTAGCGATTGCGCGCTTCGGAAGGATCATTTTTTAGAATGCTGTCGTACGCCATAATGTTACCCATGTTAAATTCCAGCCGTGCGCCAAGGGCATACCTATAGGTAAAGCTCACAAAAATTCCGCCGCTCATTCGGGTGTTTTGCCAGTTGAGGTCTTTCAGGAATTTTTTACCATTACCGGGTCTGCCGCCTATATCTGTGAGGCAGTTGATAGCGCCAAGCGACAGTCCTCCTTCAAAAAGAAAATCGCTTTCGTAATAACGGTTATTGTAAAAATAATCCTGTGCAAAGGAGGGATTGCTCAATAAGCAGCACAGGAACAGCAGGTAAACTGTGTGCACTTTCATGGTTAGCATTTTAGGTGTTAGCTGTAAATAATGAAACGGCGGGAACGGGTAGTTTAAGATAATAAATTATTTATCAATCCGCAAAGGGTTTTTAAAAAACATTCGGTGGCAATTCCATAATATCAAGAGTAAAATGTACGGGAAGCCGTATTTTTAATAGCATTAATTAAGCGTCTCCATGAGAAGTTTCCTGTCTATCCTGCTTTGTGTTTATTTTATTATTAGCTTTCAATGGCTGTATGCACAGCCTGTAACGATCAGCTATACCGAAAACAGTAATGATTTTCCCAACCCCGAAAGAGGCTTTTATATTCCTTCACAAACACACGCGGGCAACTTTGTTCCGCTGAATGGGGAGCGGCTCATTTCCTACAGGAAAGCGGAGCAAAAGCATGGCAGCGCCAGTTACGCAGTTTATTCAACGCTGCTGTTCCGCTATTACATATTGGATAAGTTTGTTGACCGGCCCCTGGATGAGGATTTTCTGAAGGCTTTGGAAAATGATTTGGCTATTGTAAGAAAAGCCGGCTTGAAAATGATCCTCCGTTTTTCCTATATCAATAAAGTACATTCGGATGGCTGCGCCGATAAGGAAGGTATTTGCCCGCCTTATGGCGATGCACCCAAAGCCATTGTATTACAACACCTCTCACAGCTAAAACCATTGCTGCAAAGGAATGCGGATATCATTGCTGTGGTGCAACAGGGCTTTATTGGCATATGGGGAGAAAATTATTATACCGACTATTTTGGCGATGCGTCGGAAAACGGCGCCGGCAGGATATTAGACAGCAACTGGCACGACAGGAATGATATACTCAAAGCCCTGCTGAATGCACTGCCCAAAAACAGGATGGTACAGGTGCGTACACCACAAATGAAACAGAAGTTTGTATACGGACCTTCAGCGTCTACCGATTCAAAACCCCTGAGCCGTGAAAAAGCATATAGCGAAACGGATGAAGCAAGAATAGGTTTTCACAACGATTGCTTTTTAGCAAGCGCCGATGATTATGGCACGTACTACGATTATGGCAGCTCATCCACTCCCAAAAAACCTGCAAATGAGATCATGCGAGAATATTTTGAAGCCGACAGCCGCTACGGGCCGGTAGGTGGCGAAACCTGTGATGATGCTTTTAGTCCGCAGAACGACTGCGCTCCTGCCGGGCATGCGGAGCAGGAAATGGCGGCTATGCATTACAGTTATCTTAATACGGGTTACAACAATAAAGTAAACAACGACTGGGATTCGATGGGTTGCATGGGCAGCATTAAAAAAAGGCTCGGCTACCGTTTTGTTTTGAAGGATGCACTGTTTCCCGCTGCCGCCAAAGCGGGCGAACCATTTGCTTTTTCCGTTAGTCTCGTTAACCGGGGGTATGCTGCTCCTTTTAATCCCCGCAGGGTTGAACTGGTATTACGCAATATGGAAACCGGGAAAATTTTTATCCTTCCATGTAAGGCAGATATACGATTCTGGTTTCCGGGCGATATTGCATGGAAAGAGATCATACAGCTCCCTGTTAAAATTCCCGCCGGGCGGTATGCCCTATTGCTGAACCTTCCTGATGCTTATCCCACGCTTTCCAAAAGACCCGAATACAGCATGCAACTGGCCAACCAAAGCATGTGGGAGCCGCATACAGGATTCAACAGCCTGCGCCATACGATTACTATAACCGGCAGCAGGTGAGCTGTTATTACGCATTCCTTAATATACCTGAATTAAATGCTGGTTCTTTTGCAGGCTGAACGGCCAGTGGTTTCCTTTTTCTTTTTTTCTTCAGCTTGTTAAGCCAGATGAGGGTACCTGTTACGGGCAGGGTAGTGGCAACCAAACAGGCAATGAAATAGAGCAGCTTGCTAAACCCGCCATATACATTGCCTACATGCAGCGCTTTTATGGAACCTGCAATTCGCTCATTAAAAGGTTTGTCCCTGAAAATATCTACTTTAACGGCAGCCGCTGTGTATTGATCCAGGGTTAGCCTGTCGCCTGCTGCCGGTGCAAAAAAGCCCACTCTTGTTTTACTAACGGATACCGGGGCTTTTGCATCCGCCGGCAGGTTTACCATATAGTTTCCTTTATAGGGCAACAGCTTGCTGGCTGCTGCTACATACGCCGTAATGCTTAATGGTTCCTGTTCATCTTCAACAGGCGACGCGCTTGTGCCGGCTGATACTTTGGATGACTGGCTTTTTTCTGCTTCACCCTTCTTTTCTCCACTACCCCGGTTAGCCGCGGCTGTTCCCCGGGTTTTATTTTCGCTTTCTTCTTTCCTTTCTGTACCGGCTTCCCTGCTTTGTGACTTTCCGCCAGATTCACCTGCTTTACCTTCCGCTCCCTGTGGCTTTGGTTTGTATGTTCCCAGTGTTTTTTGCAAGCCATCCCTGTACCATTCAAATGACCACTGCGGGCCGGTAAGCCCCATCACCAATAAAAAAATGAGCGAATAAAAGGCGAGTGTATTGTGCAGGTCGTGGTTAATGCGTTTCCAGTTGCCGGTAAGCTTTATTTTTAATCCCTGCCGCCATGTTCTCACTTTTTGCGGGAACCATATGATCAAACCGGTTATACAGCCTACTGTAAAAATGATGGTAGTCCACCCGGATATTTTGCTTCCCAGTTCCCTGTTGGTCATGCTGCTCAAAATCGGCTGCTCCACTTTATCGAGCAGCAGCCAGCGGTGCAGACTGAACATGGTGCTCATGAATTCCTTGGTGCCGTTTTTTTCAAGCGAATTTCCCACGATCTCTCCTGAATAGGGATCAACCATATAAGTAGTGCCGAAACGCGATTTATCATCTTTCGTTCTTACATTAAACTGGTATGTTCTCCCGGGGTCGGCAGGTATGTTTACCGCAGTTACTTTACCTCCCGACACCTGCTGCACTTTTCCTACCAGTTGCTCGGGTGCAATGCGTTCCGCACCCGCTACCTGTTTTACTTCATATAAATGGGGTGCGGCCATTTCCGTTAGTTCGGTATTATACACGTATGCGGTGCCGCTGAAACAAATCACAATTACGATCAGCCCACTGCCAAGCCCCAGCCAGAGGTGAATATCATTGAATAATTTGCGTACTTTTTGCCAGGTTGTTTTCTTTTTCTTCGGCAGTGCCATGGGCGTTATTGTTGTTTGATATAAAGGATAAATTCCCAAAAGCGGAAAATAAAGATTTGCTTTCCCGGAAATTTACAAAAAGCGGAAATTCTTCATTTGAAATCGTTAAAATCCGGGTTTTTGTGTGTTCTTATCGTTTATTTATCCCAAAAAACGGAAGCGGTGAACGGATCTATATTACCCTGCTTTGCCACTTCTTCCCCGTTACCGGTAAGTTCAGACTTGCGGTAAGTAAGCCTTAGCGGACGGTAAGCCGGATCAGCACTGGGGCTTCGTAACGATTGCGGTATAGCCGGTATACCCAGCCTGCGATAATCATTCCATGCTTCAAAACCGTTAATGGTGTTCAGCGAAAGCCATTTCTGTTCTATGATCCTTTCTATTTTATCGGCTGCCTGGTCAAGATCTACTTCGTTCTGTATAATATAGTCAGCGTATCCGGCCACGGCCTCCATGTATTTCAAAGATTCCTGCACTCCAAGGTTGTAAAAATCCTTTGTATTGCCGCTTATCCAGCCCCTTTCCGCGGCTTCCGCCTGTAAAAAAAGGCTTTCAAAAGAACCTAACAATACAGACGACTGGGTAGAACGCTTAAACAATGCACCAGGCTGTCCGCCATTTTCCTGGGGGCCAAGAAAGGGTGAAGTATTTGCCATCGAAAATGCCCCATCTTCCGTACCTAAAGGCACGCCTGTATATTCGCCGGTTGCCTGCGCCCTGGCATATAATTTTTCCAGGCGGGGGTCATTCAACCGCTTATATTCGCTAACCAAAAATGCTGTTGGGCGAATGGTATTATAAGCGGGGGTTAAAGCGCCAACAGCAGTACGGTAATAGGTTTCCCAAAGCGGGTTTTGTAACCCGGCGGTACCATCTGTATAACCGGGATTTACCTGTGCACTTTCTCCCACGCTCAAAAAGCCGCTTCCTTCTGCCGCTATTTTAGCAAGCTCGGCATCAATATAGTTAGCATTACCTGTTTGACTTTGGCGAAGCAGGGCTCTTAATTTAACCGTATTCGCAAATTTTATCCAGCGGGCCATGTCGCCTTTAAACAGGATGTCGTCTGCGGCAGGATGCTTTGAAAGGGGAGTGGCATTTTTAATATCCGCTATACCGTTAGTGATCAGGTTAACAGATTTTTCATACACCGTTTGTCCGTCTTCAAAAGCCGGGGTGGCATTATCTGTTCCCTGCAATGCTTCCTCAAAAGGTACATTGTTGTATAAATCTACCAAACGCATAAAATGCCAGCCCTGCATAATTTTAGCCACCCCGGCATACGCCAGGTGGCCTTCCTGGCTTGCTTTGGTTTCTATATTCCTGTAATTGGTGAGTATCTTATAAATATCTTCCCAAAAATTCCTTCCATCACGGTCGGATGCCATCGCTTCTACGGCGTAGGTTTCTTCCAGCAAGAACAAAGAAGCTGCAGACGGGCCATCGGTAGCCTTAGCCCAGTAACCGCCCCAAACCGAACCCAGTTGATTCAGTGATCCGCTTACACCGGGAGAGTTGGAGATCCCTATGATCTCAATATTTACGGAACTCACCAGCACATTGGGCAGTATCTGTTCTACCGGCACATCAGACGGCGCGTTGGGGTTTTCATTTACATCCAGGAATTTGGAACAGGAAGCCAGTGCGGCTGTTACAATAACCGCAGTGATATATGTTATAAACTTTTTCATTTCTTCTTCTTTTAAATATTTTAAGTGACCGTCATTCTGCTAAAAGCCAACATTTAAGCTAAAACCAATCATACGCGTGGGAGGAAGATGTCTCCAGCTCAGGTATCCTTCGCTGCTGCCGCCTGCATATACAAATTCGGGATCGTTGTAAATGTTATCGGTATGCCATATAGAAAACAGGTTACGGCCAATTAAAGCAACGCCCGCCTGTTTAATGATACCCTGGCGTGCCAGCAAGCCTGCGGGAAGCTTATATCCTATCTGCAGCTCGCGCAGCTTAAAAAAGTTAGCGCTCACAGCATAGGTGGATTGAACCGGGGAAACATAAGAGGTAAAGTATGCCCTGTCTCCCGCTACTGCTGTGGTATTAGCCACATATTTACCGGCTTCGGTTTCCACCACGGAGCCGGGAATAACAAAAGGCTCGCGATTATAGGCTGTGGTAAGCGGGCTGGTGCCATCCTGTATCATACGGTTGGCTGCCTCGCTGTACATTACCGCGCCTAACCGGTAGTCGAACTGCATTCCGATATGAAACCCTTTAAAATCAAAGCTGGTATGTAAACCCATCTGCCAGGGTGGCGTTCCGGTTCCTGCATTGTACAGTTCGGTGGTGCTTACGGGTAAGCCCGTAGCGCCATTTACGATGATATTACCGTTAGGATCACGCCTGTAATCGTAAAACATGAAAGTGTTATATGGCTGTCCCAGCACCACATAGTTCTGCCGGAAGGTATGCAGCGCATCGAGCTCCCCGTATATTTTTGTTACCTTATTATCCATGTAGTATAAGGTTACACCTACGTTCCATTTCATAGCGCGGTTACGGATCACATCCCCGTTAATGCCTGCTTCATAAATATTATTGCTTACTTCAAACGCGTTCACCAACGCTGTTGCATAGCCCGTTGAGCCCGGAATATCTGTTTGTATGATTCCATCCGTAGACAGGGAATACGCATAAGTTAAATCTACATTCAGACGGTTATTGAAAAAGCCCAGTTGGGTACCCGCTTCGTAAGAAGTAACGAATTCAGGTTTCATGTTGAAGTTGGGATAGTTGGTACCCAGTGAAAAGCCCGGCAGGGTTCCAAAAGGAAAGCCGTTGGTTTGACTGTAAGTATTGTTAAGCGCATAGGGCGATATGCCGTTTACATTTCCCGTTCTGTTGTAAGACGCGAATAGCTTACCAAATGAAAGGATGCTGTTGTTTCTCAGCGCATGGATAGCATCGCTGAAAACAAAGGTAGCGCCAACGCCGGGGTAGAAATAAGACCGGTTATCGGGGCTGAGCACCGATACCCACTCCTGTCTTCCGGTAAGGGTTACATATAAATAGTTATTGTAACCGGCAGTAAATTCGCCATATACAGCGGTTTGCCGGTATTGCGTGGTGGAAGCGCTTCCCCCCAGTTGGCCGGTACGGTTGCCGGGATTGAACAGGCCCGGAACCACCAGTGCCGATGCGCTTACCAGCGAAGACTTCGTATCATCGGCCCTAAGGTTATTACCTACCAGCAGGCGGGTGGAAAACTTACCGAAATCTTTATTAAAATTCAGTATGAGGTCGCTGTTGATCCTGCGAAAATCATCTGCACCGTCACTTACGCTTCCCGGAATATGGGTGCGCCCGGGCGTGGTGTAGGTGAATTTACCCGTTGTAGATCCCGTTTGTGCGTTGCGGTTATATACCCCCACCCGGTAAATGGCATTGAACCACGATGCGAATGCATAGTTCAGCTCAATATTGGCATTAAGGGTTTGCTGGTTGGTTAGGGTTCGCTGGTTGGCTGCATTAAAATAGGGGTTGGGCTGGTTGGTGCTGTACCAGTAATTGGGATTGGCGTAAGGTGTATTTTCCCAATCGCGTACTGCATCATAGGAAAGATGCGCCGGATGCCTGTATACAGTTGACCAGGGTTCGCTGGGCGTTACATCATTTCGGTTATACACATAATTTAAATTAAATAATGCGGTGAGCTTGCCAAATTTCCTGGAAGCATTGAAACGGGCGCCTGTTCTCGAGTTTTTATCTCCTTCAATGATACCTTTGGCTGATACGTTTTGAGCCGAAAGGAAAAAAGTTGAAATGTCGTCGCCACCCGAAAGCGAGACGTCTGTTTGCGTGGTAATTCCGGTATTGAAAAACGCTTTCCGGCTGTCTTTATCCGCAGTATAAGGCAATTCCCACTGGCTGCCATCGGGCAGCACGGCTCCCACCGGTTTCATGCTGCCATCGTATGCCGGACCCCAGGAGCGGTATTCTGTTGGATTGTACACGCCGTTAACGCCATTACCATATATGGTTTGCTGCTCAGGCAACTGTGTAACAGATTCAAACAAAGTGGTATTGGATACCGCAATTTTCTGGCGGCCCGCACGTCCTTTTTTGGTTGTTATCATCAGTACACCATTAACGCCTTCCGAGCCGTAAACAGCCGCGGCATTGGCCCCTTTAAGCACATTAATGCTTTCAATATCATTGGGGTTAATCCGGTTGATGTCGGGAATGGGTACGCCATCCACAACGTACAGGGGTGAATTGTCGCCGCTGTGTGAACGGATGCCGCGCAGGTTAACCTGCACATCCGGATCAACCTTGCTGTCGAACATGTTAATGCGCAGTCCGGCTACTTTTCCGGCTAATCCCAGTATAGGATTAACAGGTTTTCCCTGTGTAAGCTCCGCGTTATTCACTTCCTGGCTGGAGGTTGCCAGCTCGCGTGCTGCACGCTTAATGCCCAGCACACCGGTAACTACCACTTCAGAAAGCTGCCTGGTAACAGATTCAAGGGAAATATATATATCGCCCGTATTGTGATCCACCGGCACTTCCGTTACCGAATAAGATATATGCGATATGCTTAATATTTGCCCGCTCCGCACATTAATGGCAAATTTTCCTTCTGCATCCGTTAATACGGAAAGGGCACTTCCTTTAACAACAATACTGGCTTCCTGCACGGGCTGCCCGGAAGCGCCATCGGTTATTATTCCTTTTATAGTACGCTGCTGCGCCTGCAGCACATGAATGGTGAGTAATAAAATAATCAAAAAAACGGGTCTCTTAAACATTGCTGGTCAAATTTTTAACTATACTGTAAATATTAATTTGACCACAAAGTTCTTTTGAAGCAATATCATATGCGGGAAAACAAATAACGCATCAGGGAGAAAAATACTTTCAAATCCGCTCCCAGCAAAGATTTTACGGAATTCGTAAACGGGTTTTACTTTATTGTGACAAATTTGTAACCGTGTACCATTATACTTGCGCAAAGCAGGTATAGTATTCTACTGTTTTATCGTATTTTCTGAATCTCATGAGCATCATGTCATCTCCTCCGCCCCCGGTTCCCATGTGCAGGTTTCACCAGCCTGTAAGTATCGCGTATTCCGACCTTTTCACATTAAAGGACGGCGCTATTATAGAACGGAGAGATCCTTTTCAAATAAATCCTGATGTAGACTATTGCACCGAAATCCTGATCCCGGGTATCCTCCATTTTGCACACTATAAAAGCATTTTACCACAAAAGGAAGAAATACTGCTCAGGAACAGCGGCGCATACCTGAGCATGGTTTTTTCCCTTAAAAACAGGAGCACTTATGCCTGCAGGAATAATGGCGTATTTGCTGCACTCTCCCATAACCAGCACACCCTTGTTTTTATACCCGGTGAGGACGCCATCATTCGCTGGGAGCCGGAAAAATATGGTGAAGTATTTGTTATCAACCTGACACCTGATTATTTTCAAAGATTCTTACCCGAAACACACCCTTTTTTCCCTATCCTGCAGGCGGCGGTTAAAAATAATAAGCCGGTGGCCGCAGGTGCGGAAAACCTTGTTATTACACCCCGGATGTTATCCCTGCTGTATGCCGTATTGCAGTGCGAACATAAAGGTCATTACAAGCGGTTGTTCATCAAGTCGAAGGTAATGGAGCTGCTGATGCTGCAACTGGAGCAGTATGAACAGGAGCCTGCAGCCGATATACCGGAAGAGCTGGGTGAGGCGAATATAAAAAAAATGCACCTGGCGCGGGAGATCATCGCTTCCAATCTTGCCCGGCCCTGCTCCATTATTGACTTGGCGCAACAGGTAGGTACCAATGATTGCTATTTAAAAAAGAACTTTAAGCAGGTATTTGGTACTACCATTTACGGCTACCTGCAAAAAGAGCGGATGGAAAAATCGAAAGCGCTGATATTAGCAGGCAACAAAAAAATAGCCGAAGTGGCCAGGATAGCGGGGTACAAACACGCTTCTCATTTTACCACAGCGTTTAAAAAATATTTCGGGTATTCACCCAATAAGATCAGGCTGGGCATTCTTTCCCTGTTTTATGACTTTGTTTCTCTTTGTGAATTACCGCTTTTATAAAAAGGGGCGCCTGAAGTCATTTTTTCAAGAATGTTTTTAAGCTATACCTTAGCTCATTACCACCATATTAAATGAATACATCACGAACCATATTGGTGAATTGCACCGATGAGAAGGGGCTGATCTACAAGATCACCCGCGTATTATATGAAAACGGGTTGAATATTGTAAAGAATAAGGAGTTTGTAGATGAAGCGAACAACCGTTTCTTCATGCGCACTGAAGCGGAAGGAGAAGCCGATCAAAGGGTATTGCTGGAGGCATTAACAGCAGTGCTTCCACGCAACAGCCGGATAGAAGTTGTGCCCGACCGGAAGAAGAAACTGGTTATACTGGCTACTAAGGAAAATCATTGCCTCGGCGACCTGCTGATGCGCAATCATTTTAATGAATGGAACGCGGAGATAGGCGCAGTAATAAGCAATTATGACCTGTTAAAGGATTTTACCGAAAGGTTCAACCTGCCCTATCATCATATTGCCGCCGAAGCGCTTTCCCGGGAGGAACATGAACAATTGCTGATCAGTGCTATCAACAGCTATGCACCGGATTATATTGTATTGGCCCGGTATATGCGCATACTCACCCCTGCATTTGTACAACAATATGAAGGAAAGATCATCAACATCCACCACTCTTTTTTGCCGGCATTCATCGGTGCGCAGCCATACCGCCAGGCCTACGAGCGTGGGGTAAAGATCATTGGCGCCACCGCGCATTTTGTTAATGATCATTTAGATGAAGGCCCTATTATATGCCAGAACGTTATTCCCGTTGACCACTCGCAGAATGCAGCAGAAATGGCCAGGGCCGGCAAAGGCATAGAGAAAATGGTGCTGGCGCAGGCCTTAAAGCTTGTGCTGGAAGACAGGGTGATGCTGAGCGGAAATAAGACAGTGATCTTTTAATGAAGAACGGCTTAAAAGGAACCTGAAGCACCTGCCCGGTGAGCCTTTTGATGAGTAAAAGCAGTAAGTGCTGTGAGCGGGACGGTACCCGGCCGGTTTTTTGAACGCTGAACAATAGAGGCTTTACTTTCACATTAAACATAAAGCTAATCATTATGAAAAAAGAACAGATCGCAGCATTATTTCAACAGTTTGAACAAGCTGCTTACCATTATAAGGACATTGAATGCTGGAGCGCAAGGGAGCTCCAGGAAGTGTTAGGGTATACCAAATGGGATAATTTCCTCAAAGTAATTGAAAAAGCCAGGGCAGCCTGCGAAAGCAGCGGCGTGGCGGCTTCCGATCATTTTGCCGGCACCGGCAAAATGATCGAACTGGCAAAAGGTGCACAAAGAGAAATTGATGATATAGCCCTTACACGATATGCCTGTTATCTGGTAGCGCAAAACGGCGATTCTTCCAAGCCGTCAGTAGCATTTGCACAAACCTATTTTGCGGTACAAACGCGCAAACAGGAAATCATTGAGCAAAGGTTGCTGGAAGTTGATCGCGTTACGGCAAGAGAAAAACTCACAAAGAGTGAAAAGAAGTTATCCGGTATATTGTTTGAGCGTGGCGTGGACAGTGCAGGTTTTGCCATCATCAAATCCAAAGGCGACCAGGCGCTTTTTGGCGGTTTTACCACTGCTGATATGAAGCGAAGGCTGGGAGTGCCTGCTACTAAACCATTGGCTGATTTTTTACCAACCCTCACCATTAAAGCCAAAGACTTTGCCAATGAACTCACCACGCACAATGTAACAGAAAAAGATTTAAGGGGAGACCAGCAGATAGGCAAAGAGCATACAGACAATAACAAAGCCGTAAGGGATATTTTATTACAGCGTGGCGTAAAGCCAGAATCTTTACCGCCCGATGAAGATGTAAAAAAAGTAGAACGCCGCTTGGAAAGCGATGAAAAGAAAATAGCAAAAGCAATAAAGAAGGATAAGCAGCAATGAGCAAAGCAAAGAACAATATAATAAATAGTCATCCCGGGATTAACGGTGGATTACCGGAAGGGTGGTATGGAAAAATGCTGACATAAAGGTAGCTTGCGTAAGAGATATCATCCCCCAACCCATCCCGCCTAATTATCCTATTTTTGCCGGCAATACCATAAAGCTATTATTATGCAAAAAGGACCCGTATCGCAGTTCATACAACATCACTACAGGCATTTTAATTCGGCCGCGCTGGTGGATGCGGCTAAAGGATATGAAACCCATTTATCAGAAGGCGGTAAAATGATGATCACCCTCGCCGGCGCCATGAGCACCGCCGAACTGGGACTTTCGCTGGCCGAAATGATAAGGCAGGATAAAGTGCAGATCATTAGCTGCACCGGGGCTAACTTAGAAGAAGATATCATGAACCTGGTGGCGCACAGCCATTACAAACGCGTACCCCATTACCGCGACCTGAGCCCGCAGGAAGAATGGGAGCTTTTAGAAAACCATTACAACCGCGTAACCGACACCTGCATTCCCGAAGAAGAGGCTTTTCGCAGGATACAAAAACATATCGTAAAAATATGGAAGGAAGCGGATGCCAAAGGCGAACGTTATTTCCCGCACGAATACATGTACAAGCTGTTGCTGAGCGGCGTACTGGAAGAGCATTATGAAATTGATCCGCAAAATAGCTGGATGCTGGCCGCTGCACAAAAAAATATTCCTATTGTTGTGCCGGGCTGGGAAGACAGCACCATGGGCAATATTTTCGCATCCTACATTATTAAACAGGAGCTAAAAGCCGGTACCATGAAAAGCGGCATCGAATACATGGTTTGGCTTACCGAATGGTACCGGGCTAACAGTGGCGGTAAAGGCGTTGGGTTTTTCCAGATCGGCGGCGGCATTGCCGGCGATTTTCCTATATGCGTGGTGCCCATGATGTACCAGGACTTAGAATGGCACGATGTGCCTTTCTGGAGCTATTTCTGCCAGATCAGCGACTCTACCACCTCTTATGGCTCTTATTCCGGCGCAGTGCCCAATGAAAAAATCACCTGGGGTAAATTAGATATCAATACGCCGAAATTCATCGTGGAAAGCGATGCTACCATTGTAGCGCCGCTGATATTTGCCTGGTTGCTGGGATGGTAAAACAAATATTAAAATTATAAAGGGGCTGTCTCAAAAGTAATATTTTGCCACGAAGCAGTCAGGAAAACACAAAAAAAATAAAACCTGAAAATCAGGGCTTTGTGCCCTTGTGTCTTAGTGGCATATCTTCTATACCGGCCCTTTTGAGACAGCCTCTTTTAGTGCATTAAAATACTTTTGATCATCCTTAGATATTTCATTCGCTAAAGAAAAAACAGATCATTAACCATTGTAAACGATGCCAGGAAAAAACATTCTCGCCATTTCGGGCAGTACCAGGAAACACTCTTCCAACCTTAACCTTATAAAGGCCATCGAAAAATTATATTCAAATGAACTATCCATAAAAGTCTACGATGGGTTATTAACCCTCCCGCAATTCAACCCGGACGATGATACTGAAAACCCGTCCATTCAGGTAACGGATCTCCGCAAACAAATAAAGGAAGCGAATGGTATCCTGATCTGTACTCCGGAATATGCCATGGGTGTGCCGGGAAGTTTGAAGAACTTATTAGACTGGACCGTTTCTTCCTCGGATTTTTCAAACAAACCCGTAGTTGCGATAACGGCGTCTTCGCTGGGGCAAAAAGCACACGCTTCGTTAGTAGCCACGCTTCAGGTAATTGAAGCAAGGATCACCGAAAGCACACAACTGCTCATCTCTTTTGTTAAAACAAAAATGAATGACCGGCAGCAGATCACAGATGAAAATACATTAAAGGATGTGAGGAGAGTGATGGATGCATTTATCGCTATGTTAAACAATTAAAGCACCTTCACAGCGAATTGAAGGTACATACGCCCGCCAATCATTAACAACTGTTTACTACCGCCTGCTTTTTTATTCCTGCGTTTATTTTTTTCGTAGCTTAGTCGCCCTGTTTAACTAACAGCATGGCATATACGACATTGGTCTTACCCATACTTTAATCACATCAATGAAACGCAGAAATTTTATCGGATTGGGAACCGCTGCTGGCATAGCCGCAGGTTCGGCATCGCTTCTTTCTTTTACGGAGAAGGATGCTGCACAAAAAAAAGAAAAAAGATACCAGAAAGGAGTAAGTCCCTGGCCCATTTGCCTTGATACGGCTACTATACGCCCGGCATCCCTTACCGATAAGGTAAAGATAGCCGCCAAAGCAGGTTTCGATGCCATAGAGCCCTGGGATGGTGAGCTTGCGGAATATGAAAAGAATGGAGGCAGCCTCAAAGATCTCGGCAAGCAGATCAGAGACCTGGGTTTATTTGTACCAAGTGTTATCGGCTTATGGAATGCTTTGCCACCCACACAGGAATTATTTGATGCATCACTCAAGGATACCCGCCGCCGTATGCGCATGGCATCGGATATTGGTGCGCAGCATATTCAAACCATTCCCAATACCGTTGGCGAAAATTTCGACCGCAAATGGGTGGCAGCCCGTTACCGGGATATTATTGAAATAGGCCTGAAAGAATATAACATACAACCCGCCCTGGTTTTTGTAAAATTCTTTCCGCTGAAAACACTGGGGCAGGCCGTGGGTATTGCCTTAGACGCCAATCATCCTAAAGCTATGGTTATACCGGATGTATACCATATGTATATAAGTGAAGGTGGGTTTGAAAGCATTAAGCTGATGAAAGGAGATGCATTCGCTATTTTCCAGTTCAACGATGCGCCGGCCACTCCTGCCTTAGCGCAATTAGAGGATAAGCACAGGGTATATCCCGGCGATGGCATATTGCCGCTTACCTCTATTTTAAGGGATTTAAAAGGAACCGGCTTTAAAGGATGTGTGTCGCTGGAAATGTACAATCCTGAATACTGGAAGCAGGATCTTCAAAGAGTTGCCGAAACAGGATTCAGGAAAACACTGGAGGTAATACGGAAGGCAGGGGTATAATAAATTTAGTCCAGTTGGTTCTAGCGTGGCTTATATTTTGAATCTTGCAGGATTTGCCTGGCATCAAGTTGTAACAGGTCATCAATAGCGGTATCCGGAAATCTTTCCATGTATTTTTTTATAATCTGCCATCCTGTGAATAAGGAAATATTGCCCGGAGATCCTTCTCCCAATTCCTGCGTAAGCGGGCCTTCTTCGATATAGGATTGAATTCTAAGCGGATCGCTGTTATAAATTAAATCATTTTGGATCAAAAAACTCCAAATCAGGCCTTCATTGGCATAACAGCCTTTTAATTGCGCCGCTGTATAGCCAATCTTTAACGTATCCGGCACATGCGGCAGCAGTTTGTTTAATACATACAATCTTTTCCCCTTGTCTATAGTAAGGTCTAATAACGTTTTGTCTGTAGCCCTGGCCGGAAAAATATCATCAATAATGTTCTTCATGCAATTTACCGCTATATAAGCCGGTTCAAATTTGCGGGAAACATATTGGGGAAACAGCGATTGTGCTACCGGGCTCTGGTATAAGCTGGCATTCTTACCCAGGTGAAGTTGTAACCCAACCGCAAGCGCGTCCTGTGTAATTACATCGCCGGTTTTTCCGAGGCCCGTTTCAAATATAGCATCGAGCGGGCCGATAAAAGTAATGAGTTTTTCAGGCGCATGATAGGCAGGGAAATAGTATTTAGTGAACTGCAATCCTTTTTTCACTTCATCTTCAATGGCAATAAAGTTGCTGAATATTTTAGATGCCGTATCTTTTACCAACCTGTAATCACGAAGGAACATTTTAATGGCTGCATCAGATTTGCCTCCATCATCAGTAAGGGAGAGCCCCAGTATATGCTGAATAAAATCGGGCAAAAAAATGGGGTATTGCTGTTGCAGCCGCGATATGCCAGCCGCGATATTATTGGTATCTATAGCAAAGAAATCCTGTTCGAACCGTTGTACTTCCAGATTTACCCTGATATTTGAAACATCAGGTATTTTTTTATTTCCGGTGCAGGCTATAAAACCAAGAAGCACAATAGTTGCTGTATAAAACCATTTTCGCATAGCAGGTGTAACGCTATAGTTTTTAAAATGTTGTATCATCAAATCTAAGCCTTTGCTGCGAAAGCAGACTTTGCTTTTCATCAGGCATAATACTCAAATAGTGCAATTCCTGACATGTTTTTTAATACCCCTATAAAAAGAAAAAGTTTATTGATACAAAATTTCAATAAACTTCTCTTAAGCGCTTTTTATGTTAAATCCGGTTACAGAGGATTTTAGCAAACATTGCTGGCATCTGTAACCCAAAATTTCAAACTATAAACAACAAACCATAAATTACTTCTTAAGTCGCCCACGCCCTGTCGCCTTTTGTATAAGGTACACAGCCTTCGTATTTCCCAGGCACGGCAACATAGCGCAGTGCCTGTGTTGCTCCAATTTCTGATGTAAAATAGCCCAGCAGGGTAAGCTCCTTCATCATGCGAAAATAATGTTTAGGATCTTCAGGTTTTTTCTTAGCCATATATTCCTTCGCCTCCGTATCTGTTTCCGTAAGCAATGTTTTACGTTCTCCGGCATCAATATCCATAAACGATTTGCCAAACTTTTTGTCGCTGGCTTCATTTAATAATTTCATGCCTTCAAAAAACACCTGCTGATCTTTTTCATCGTAACAATCGTTCACCATTACGGTCATAAACGCTCCTGCTCCCGCGGCTTTGGCCCCGGGCGTGCTGGTAGTGGGTATAATGGTTTCGGCTATCTCATCCAAGTAAGCGATGTCGGCGTCACTGAAGGTTCCGGCGGTTGCCGTTCTTTTATCGCCGGGTTTGCATCCTTCCAAAAAAACATTGGCTCCCACCACGGTGCCGCCCAGTATAAGCGCTACTCTCGATAAGGCTTCGCGTCTGTTCATAGTTGATATTTTAAGGGATCAAAAATAATTTATTTGTATAGCTCTCGGCTATCAGCATTCAGCTATCCGGTGAGTTACTACTAACGACAGGATGGATAGCTGAATAGTCAGTGGTCAATGGTCAGTACATCCTGGATTTCAGATTTGAGTTTTTCCATTTGAATTTTATTTGTGATTTGTGATTTGGTTCTTGTGATTTAGCCCCTGGTGTCCCTGCAACTTGCAACCATATCCCCATTTTCAAACTTCCACATTAAAGATTCCCTTTTTTCAACTCTTTCACTGCATAATCCGCTGCTCTTGCCGTTAATGCCATATAGGTTATGGATGGATTCTGGCAGGCCGAGGATGCCATGCAGGCCCCATCGGTAATAAATACATTTTTTACTTCGTGCATTTGATTAAAGCCGTTCAAAACAGATGTTTTGGGATCGCGTCCCATCCGGGCGGTGCCCATTTCATGAATACAAAAACCCGGCGCAGGCATGCTGTCATAAGTGTTTACATTTTTCAACCCTGCTTTTTCGAGCATTTCCGCCGCACTGTTCATCATGTCTTTACGCATAGCCAGCTCATTGGTTTTGAATTCGCAATCTATGTCCAGCGTGGGCATTCCCCATTTGTCTTTTTTATCTTTACTAAGCGTTGCTTTATTTTCGTAATAGGGTAAATGTTCTCCCCATGAGCCAATACCCATGCTCCAGTTGCCGGGTTCAAGCAGTTGATCTTTTAGTTCCTCCCCTACTCCATCGGCACTCCATTGCCTTCCCCTGGAAGCGCTGCCCTGGTAGCCAAAGCCCCTTACATAATCGTTTTGTTTTGTTTTTTCGCTGATATTGCGGAAGCGTGGTATATAAATACCGTTTGGCCGCCTGCCATAAATATACTGATCCCGGAATCCTTCAAATGATCCGCTGGCGCCAACGCCGTAATGATGATCCATCAAATTATGGCCCACCTGTTCGCTGCTGTTGCCCAAACCATTTGGAAAAGCATCGGATGTGGAATGAAGTAAAATGGTTGCCGTACCTAAAGTAGATGCATTAAGGAATATGATCCTGGCAAAATACTCTTCCGTTTTCAGGGTTTCGGCATCAATGATCCTGATCCCTTTGGCGCGTTTGCTTTCTTTATCATAAATAACTTCCGTAACAATAGAAAAAGGACGCAGTGTAAGGTTACCCGTTTTTTTTGCCGCGGGAAGTGTTGCCGAATTGCTGCTGAAATAGCCGCCGAACGGGCAGCCTTCATGACATTTATTTCTATACTGGCAGGGACCGCGGTCGCCCACTTTTTGGGTGTGGTTGGCCGACCTGCCAATGATCATTCTTCTGCCATCTGAAAACTCTTTTTCGATCCTTTCCGCCACATGCTTTTCTAAGCAGTTCATTTCCATAGGAGGCAAAAACTTTCCATCGGGTAATTGCGGAAGCCCTTCTGCGGATCCGCTTATGCCTACAAAGGGTTCTACATAATCGTACCAGGGTGCTATATCTTTATAACGGATGGGCCAGTCCACACCATAACCATCTTTGGCGTTGGCTTCAAGGTCTATATCACTCCAGCGGTAGCATTGCCTGCCCCAGGTTAACGATCTTCCGCCAACGTGGTAACCTCTTATCCAGTCAAATGGCTTCACCTGGCTGTAAGGGTTCTCCTCATCATTCACAAAAAAATGCTTCGATACCTCGTTGTAGGCGTAGCATTTACTTTGGATAGGGCTGTCTTTTTTATCCTGCTGTGTACGGCTGCCATGATGCTTCAGTTCCCAGGGATTGAGCGTAGTGCCCGTATAATCTTTAATGTGTTCAACATTCCTTCCTCTTTCCAGCACAAGGGTTTTTAATCCTTTTTCACAAAGCTCTTTGGCGGCCCATCCGCCGCTGATACCGGAGCCTACCACTATAGCATCATAGGTATTCTGCGCCACGGCTTTGTTGTTAATATGGATGCTGTCGTTTGGCATGATATATTAAAGGTTTCCTTTTTTCAATTCGCTCACGGCATGGTCTGCTGCCCGGGCTGTAAAAGCCATATAACCCAGCGACGGATTTACACATGAGGCTGATGTCATAAATGATCCATCGGTAACAAATACATTAGGTGCATCCCATACCTGGTTCCATTTATTCAGCACCGATGTTTTAGGGTCTTTACCCATACGGGCTGTACCCATTTCATGTATACCCCTTCCCAGCGTACCATCGCCGTCACGCCCTTTTACATTTTTAACGCCTGCGGCTTCCAGCATTTCAATGGCATCGTTTAACATGTCTTTGCGCATTTTCTTTTCGTTCTCCTTGTATTCTACATCAAAAGCCAGCACCGGGAGCCCCCACTTATCCAAGCGCTGTTTACCATTTTTATCTGGCACGGGGCGCATACCCAGGTCTTTACCGGTTACAGGATCGTTAAACTGTTCCAGCTTGTCTGAATACGTATTTTTATCAAGATATATCCTGTTTTCGTGGTAAGGTAGTGTTTCTCCAAAGCCCCCTATACCCATTGTCCAGGTTCCCGGCTCAATGAGCGCGTCTTTAAGGCCGGCGCCAATAGAAATTTCTTCTGCCGAACGGCTGTAACCGCCCCGGCTCCCGCCGCCCTGATAGCCAAAGCCACGCAGGTAATCTCTTTTATCTCCGAAGAAATTGCGGTAACGCGGAATGTATACGCCATTGGCGCGCCTTCCAAAATAATACTGGTCTTCATAACCTTCTACCTGCCCGCCGGCGCCTACGCCCAGGTGATGATCCATTACATTATGCCCCAGTTCACCGCTGCTGCTGCCCAAACCATCAGGCCATATATCGGTGGCAGAATTCATTAATATCCATGCGCTGTTTAATGCGGAAGCATTAACGAAAATTATTTTTGCATTGTAGGTATAGGTGTTGTTGTTTTCGCCATCGAGAACTTCAACACCAGTTGCCTTTTTCTTGTCTTTATCGTATAAAATTTTAGTAACGATGCTCCAGGGGCGAAGCGTAAGGTTGCCGGTTTTCATAGCCGCAGGCAAAGTAGACGATTGGGTGCTGAAATATGCACCATAAGGGCATCCCAGCCAGCACTTGTTGCGATACTGGCAACTGGCTCTTCCCTGGTTGGTAAAAGGCACCGTAATATTAGCTGTACGGCCTATGATCATATGCCGTTTGCCGCCGAATTTTTCCCTGATACGGGCAGCAACATCTTTTTCCACGCAGGTCATTTCCATGGGTGGAAGAAATTGTCCGTCCGGCAGTTGAGGTAATCCTTCTTTAGAGCCGCTGATTCCAGCAAACCTTTCGGCATAGTCGTACCATGGTGCAATTTCCTTATAGCGTACCGGCCAGTCTATGGCAATGCCTTCTTTTGCATTGGCTTCAAAATCAAGGTCCGACAGGCGGTAGCTTTGCCTTCCCCACATCAGCGAACGGCCGCCCACATGGTAGCCGCGAAACCAGTCGAAGCGCTTTATTTCCGTATAAGGATTGTCTTTATCGCTGCACCAGTAATCTAAGTTGGTTTCATTCAATGGGTAGTCGCGCTTTAGTACAGGGTAATCTTTGATCATCTGTTGTGTACGCCCGCCCCTGTGCGGGAACTCCCATGGATCTTTATTGGCATTTACATAATCTTTTACATGCTCAATATTGCGACCTCTTTCCAGCATCAGCACTTTCAGTCCTTTTTCAGTAAGTTCTTTGGCGGCCCATCCGCCGCTGATTCCTGAGCCTATTACAATAGCATCATAAACGTTATCGGGCATAGCACATCATTTTTAAGAATTAACTGTATAAGTATATTTATGAAAAGCATGCTTCAATCAATTACCGGCGTTTGCCGGAAACACTTCAATTGTTTTAGCATACCGCTGCTTTTAATTCTAAAGCGTATTCGTGTATTAAAAAATACCGGTAGCATTTTATACGTCGCAGATGCTTACGCCCTCCTGCAGGGAAGCCAATTGGCCTTCAGCATCTTTGGGTGTTGGAATAAATTCCTGTGCAACATATCCTTTAAATCCCAGCTCAACAATAGCTTTCATAATAGCAGGGTAATGCAGCTCCTGCGTTTCATTAATTTCTCTTCTGCCCGGAACGCCGCCTGTATGAAAATGCGAAAGGTAAGGATAGTATTGCCTGATGGTTCTGATCACATCTCCTTCATCTATCTGCATATGATAAATATCATAGAGCAGCTTAAAATTTTCCGATCCTATACGTTTGGCCAGCTCCACCCCCCATGCTGTTTTATCGCAGTGGTAATCTTTATGGTCTATCTTGCTGTTGAGCAGTTCCATTACCAGGGTTACGTTATATTTTTCGGCTATCCCCGCTACCTGCTTCAATCCCCCGGCGCAGTTTTTCCAACCGGTTTCATCATCTAAGTTCCTGCGGCTGCCGCTAAAGCAGATCAGTTGCTTATATCCCGCCTTGGCCACGAGCGGTATCATTTCCGAATAATTTTTTATAAGCCTGGGATGAAATTCCGTATGATTCCACCCGTCTTCGAGGTTAATTTCGGCGCCATTGCACATGGAGGAGTATAGCCCGTGCTTTTGTAAAACCGGCCAATCTTTGGGTCCAACAAGATCAATAGCAGCAATACCCATTTTCTTTACCGCTATGCAAAACTCCTCCAGGGGAATGCTGCCATAGCACCAGCGGCAAACGGAGTGATTGATATTTCCTTTCATAACATAAGCCTCCCGTTCTTTTGCCTGAGCTGCACTACCGGCAAACGCACCGGGCGCCGTGCCCATTGCGAGGGAGCCTAAAACAATATTTTTAATAGCCCGCCTGCGGGGATGTGATGAAGCATCAGCCATAATAAAAATAATGGTTAAGTTAGGGAATGTTTAATAAAAAACAAGTTGGCAGTAAATGTAAATGTTTTATTTTTAAAGCCTCTTCTGATTTTTTAATACGTTAATCTTTTTTTTCATGAACAGAAAATTACGAATGGGCATGATCGGTGGAGGCAAGGATGCCTTCATCGGTGCGGTTCACCGCATTGCCGCTAACATGGACGGACTTATAGAATTATCATGCGGCGCTTTGAGTATTCGGCCGGAAATAGCCACAGACTCGGGGAAAGCCCTGTTTTTGCCGGAAGACAGAACCTATCTTACTTACGAGGAAATGCTGGAAAAAGAAAGCCAGATGCCGGCCGATAAGCGGATAGATTTTGTAACGATCGTTACGCCTAATTTCGCACATTTTGCTCCTGCCATGCTTGCTTTAAGCAAAGGATTTCATGTGGTTATTGAAAAACCCATGACGTTTACACTTGATGAAGCTAAACAACTGCAAAAAAAAGTAGCTGAAACAGGATTGATATTATGTCTTACGCATACTTACTCCGGTTATCCTATGGTTAAGCAGGCCAGGCAAATGATAAAAGAAGGTGTTCTCGGAAAAGTAAGGAAAGTTTGGGTAGAGTATCCCCAGGGATGGCTGAGCAGGCTTACGGAAAGAGAAGGTAACGCGCAGGCAGCCTGGAGAACTGATCCTTCCAAATCGGGCAAAAGTGGTTGTATGGGCGACATCGGAACGCACGCCGCTCATTTGGCGGAGTACATTACCGGCTTAAAAATTACCAAACTGGCTGCAGACCTGAATATTATGGTGGAAGGCAGACCTTTGGACGATGATGGAAATGTATTATTAAAATTTGATAATGGAGCGGCAGGCGCATTGCTGGCATCACAGGTAGCGGCAGGTGAAGAAAATGCGCTTAAGATCAGGATCTATGGCGAAAAAGGTGGATTAGAATGGGTACAGCAGGAACCGAATACCTTATTGGTGAAATGGTTAGATCAACCCACACAAATATATCGCACGGGCGGTGGTTATTTGGGTAATTACGCCAAACACAATACCCGTGTGCCGGGCGGGCATCCTGAAGGATACTTAGAAGCATTTGGTAATATTTACCGCAATTTTGCATTAACGGTATCTGCTCATATTGACGGACAAAAACCTGCAGAAGAAGTATTGGATTTTCCAACTGCAACTGATGGCGTAAGAGGAATGGCTTTTATAGATAATGTGGTGAAGAGCGGCGCCAGCAATGAAAAGTGGACGGAATTTGCGGTGTAAGGTATAGGTGGGTAGGGTATAAGGTATAAGGTGTAGGGTATAGGGTGTAAGGTTGTACGGCCTTATACTCTACACCTTCCACCTCAATTAATAATTTTTTTCAAATTTTACAATCATGACAAATATCCAGGGTCCAGCTATATTTCTCGCCCAGTTCCTGGGAGATGAGCCACCCTTTAATAATTTAAAATCTATCTGCGGGTGGGCCGCGGGGTTAGGTTATGCCGGGGTTCAGCTCCCCACATGGGACAGCCGCATTATTGATCTGCAGAAAGCAGCGGAAAGCAAAACCTATGCCGATGAAATTAAAGGCATTGTAAATGAGGCGGGATTACAGATCACCGAACTTTCTTCTCATTTGCAGGGACAACTTGTAGCGGTACACCCGGCTTATAACGATTTATTTGACGGCTTTGCGCCTGAAGCCTATCGCGGTAATCCAAAGGCGCGCACCGAATGGGCGGTGCAACAGTTAAAATATGCTGCCAAGGCTTCGCAAAACCTGGGACTGAAAGCACATGGCACTTTTAGCGGTGCTTTGTTGTGGCAAACGGTTTATCCCTGGCCTCAGCGTCCGGCAGGATTAGTAGAAACAGGCTTTACCGAATTAGCCAACCGCTGGCTGCCCATTTTAAATGTGTTTGATGAAAACGGGATAGACCTGTGTTATGAAATACATCCGGGAGAAGACCTGCACGATGGTATTTCGTATGAAATGTTTTTGGAGAAAGTGAACAACCATCCCCGTGCCTGTCTTTTATATGATCCCAGTCATTTTGTTTTACAATGTTTGAATTACTTAGATTATATAGACAATTACCACGAACGCATCCGCATGTTTCATGTAAAAGATGCGGAATTTAACCCCACCGGAAAACAAGGTGTATATGGAGGATACCAGGGCTGGGTGCAACGGGCAGGGCGTTTCCGTTCTTTAGGCGACGGGCAGGTTGATTTCAGGTCAATTTTCAGCAAGCTGGCGGCGTATGATTATGCCGGCTGGGCCGTGCTGGAATGGGAATGTGCCATTAAACATCCTGAAACAGGCGCAGCGGAAGGAGCGCCATTTATTAAAGATCACATTATCCGGGTAACCGAAAAGGCCTTTGATGATTTTGCAGGAACAGGCAGCGATGAAAAATTTAATCGCAGGGTTTTAGGACTTGAGTAGGATTTATTCGGATATTTACGCCCTGATTTTGACAATATGATGACATTAAAAAAAGTAAGCATGAAAAAAGTGGTAGCTGTTTTTTCCATCATTGCAGCCTGTTATGCCTGCAGCAGCGGGCCGGCCGAGGTAAAAAAGCCGATAAGTATTAATGTAAATCCACAAATTGATGAAGGCCATGCAACGGCAGTTGTTGCTTCCGCGGCAACCGGCGCTACGAATGCTGCTCCTGCTGCAGTTGCTCCTGCAAAAGATGGCAAAGCATTAATCGCGGGCTCGGATTGTCTTGCCTGCCACACGGAAACAAACAAGCTGGTTGGGCCATCTTATGCTGAGGTAGCCAAAAAATATAAAGAAGCAGACATTGCCCATCTGGTGAAAAAAATAATAGACGGGGGCTCAGGCGTATGGGGAGAGATACCTATGCCACCTCATGCCGCTTTAGCACATGATGATGTGGAAGCCATGGTGAAATACATTCTTACTATTAAATAAATATTATGAAAATTTTCAGAACAGTAGCTTTAGGAAGTTTATTACTGGCCGGTACTGCTTTATTGAATAATACATTTGCCCAGCAAAAAGACAATACGCTTACCAAAAAAGAAAAAAAGCAGGGTTGGCAATTGCTTTTCAACGGAACCACCACCAATGGCTGGCACTCATTTAATAAACCGCAGTTGGGCAGTGCATGGAACGTGGAAGACGGTGCATTTCACCTGGGTAAGAAAGAAAACAGCGATGCGGGCGGCGATGCCATTACCAATGAAGTGTTCGGCGATTTTCAATTAAAGCTCGAATGGAAAATTTCGCCTAATGGCAACAGCGGTATCATGTTCCTGGTAAAGGAAGATCCTAAATACAAATATGCGCATTACACTGGTCCTGAAATGCAGGTATTAGACAATAATGGTCACCCGGATGCAAAGATCGTTACCCATCGCGCGGGTGATTTGTATGACCTGATTACCAGTAAGCCTGAAAATGTAAAGCCCGTAGGCGAATGGAATAGCGTGGAAATTAAACTAAAAGATTCTAAGCTTGAGCTTTGGCAAAACGGCGTTAAAGTGGTATCAACCACCCTGTGGGATGATAACTGGAACAACCTGGTAGCGGGCAGTAAGTTTAAAGACCTGGAAGATTTTGCCAAATTTAAATCCGGTCACATTGTATTACAGGATCATGGCAATGAGGTGTGGTATAAAAACATTAAGATCAGGAAACTGTAGCGCATTAATAACGAAAAAGAACCGGAACCGGTTAGGCAACGCTTAACCGGTTTTGTTTTATATGCAGTTCACGGCTCCTTATTCAAAACGGTATAGCTCATTTTAAGTATCGTTTCAAGTTCACTTAGTTTTTTCAGCGTTAATGTGTCTGTTAACAGGCGGCTATTCTTATCAAAGAACCGTTTATTATACTCATAGTATGTTTCTTCTCCGTTTTCAACTTTTATAAGACTTTTTTTAGTGCAATACAGTATAAATTGCTCTTTGGTTGAATCGGGTTGGATGATTATTTTAAACACTTCATTGCCTGCGGCGTTAGAAAAGACTTTCCCTGTATAAGCGCCAATAAGCGAATCGCGGCCAACTATTAAATTTATTGTATAGTTATTGTGTGCATTTATGTCAATGGCAAGCGAATCGGCAATTTTTATTTGGATTTCTCCAAGACCCTATTGTGCCTATGTGTTGAAAGATAACCAACACAGGAAGCTTATGGTTAAAATGTGCCAGCTCATGGCAAAGCGGTTTATCGAATCTTTTCCCCCTGTAATCGAAATAAAACATCGCTTAATCGAAATAAGTTCCATGACCACTTAATGTTTTACACATTTGTACTGTTATAGTTGATGATGTTAACCCAATGAAAACTGAAATCCCAATCCCCGGAAAGAAAGATCCGATTCTTCGGAAAAACCAAAGCCAGCCTGAAAAAACCGTATCCAATTTATCCCCTGAAAGAAACCGTGGAGTCCAGTCAGTACCACTAAAAAACCATAATAGTTGCTTTACAACCTCTGACAGATTTCAAATAATTGAACCGCACCTCATTCTAAGTGCGGTTTTATTTTTTATACAGGTAAATCTTTTCACCGCCTTTTCGTAGCGACTCATAAATCGCATCAACCACTACCATGTCTTTCAGCCCTTCTTCGCCGGTCATGCCCGGGTCGGGTGTGCCATTGAGTATACAATCGGCCAGCCCGTCCATTTGTGCTGCCTGGTGGGTGATCAGCGGCTGGTTCATAGGGCCAAGATGTGTTCTGCCCTGGATAGGGCCGTAGCCAAATGCCGGGCTAAGCTCCGCAAAACCCTTGTCACCAATAAGGTAAACTCTTTCGTAGTTATTAAAATTATAAGTGGTTCCGCAGGAAGCGATAACGCCGCTGGGAAAGCCTAACTGGAAAGTAACGGTTTCATCTACTTCGGCAAATTTTACCATATCCGTTTTGCTTTCCTGGGCAGTTACCCAAACCGGCTCTTCACCGGTAGCATAACGGGCACCATTAAGCGCATATACGCCCACGTCCATCATGGCGCCTCCACCGGCCAGCGCTTTTTTCAACCGCCACTGGGTGGGGTCGCCTATCTTAAATCCCATATAATTATTTACATGCATAATATTGCCAAATTCACCGGCTTTACGCATCCTTACCAGCTCACGGGTATGCGGCTCAAAATGCAGGCGGTAGCCCACGTAAAATTTAACGCCTGCTTTTTTACAGGCGGCAATCATTTCCCTTGCCTGCTGCGCATTATCGGCAACAGGCTTTTCACAAATAACATGCTTACCTGCGGCGGCTACCTGCAGCACATGCTTATGATGCAGGGAATTGGGTGTGGTAACATATACCAGGTCTATCTCAGGGTTATTGGCAATGGTATGAAGCGTATCGTAATTGTATACGTTTTTATCCGGTATGCCGTAGTTCGATTTCCAGGTAGCTATTTTAGAAGGTGTTCCCGTAACAATACCCGTAAGTGTTGCCAGCTTGCATTCCTTCATTGCCCTGGCTACAATACCGGCATATCCCCCCAGGCCCATCAGCGCTACACGGAGCTGCTTAACCGGCTTTCTAAGATCAGGAAAAACAGAAGCGGGGGATGACAACGGCGTTAATGCTGCTGCACTTAGTCCGATAGATAGCTTTTGCAAAAAATTACGGCGGGATGACATAATGAATGGTTTAAAGCAATGACGGCTACCCGTGTTTATAACACCTGTATACCGGTAAAAGGGATACGCAATAAAGATCGTATATACTTCCGGAAATAAATATACAATTTCCCAAAAATAAATGGCTCGTTAGGGCGTATTTCAATTTTTCGCTCCAGGTACAACTTTCCGGTCGGTGAGACACCGACCGGTAGCGGGTTCTACAGGTGGGTGTCACCACCCACCTGCGAAAAATGCGCCCGCTCGTTATTTTATTTCACCGGCAATAAAAAAACCTAATTTGTGCCTTACTATCATTCAACAAAAGAAATATGAAAACGCAGCAGTACTCCAATCATGTGCGCTATTACCCGCCGCATCATTTTGTTTTTTACCCGGTTATTATGCTATTACTTTTTATCAGCATCCGTGGAATATGGCTCAACGCTGCCAATACATGGCTGTGGATAATGGTTGCTTTGTTAACCCTGATCACCGGCTGGCTGAGCTTTATGATGAGGCAGCATTATGCGCTAACCACCCAGAACCGTATAGTGCGGCTGGAGCTTCGTTTACGTTACTACCAGCTTACACAACAACGCTTGGAAAGTATTGAAGACCAACTAAGCATTAAGCAACTGGCTGCACTACGGTTTGCTTCAGATGAAGAGTTTGTTTCACTTATACAACGAACCTTAAGCGAAGGACTATCTCCCGATGCTATTAAACAGGCGGTTAAACACTGGCTGCCCGATACCATGCGGGTATAAAACTACTCCATATCTTTATTCCGGTCTTCTGTTTCATTGTCTGTACTGAAGGAGTTATTTTCTTCATCTTCTTCGCCTATTGCTTCATCTTCATCATCTGCTTCACTTCCCGGAACATCCAGGTCGCCACCGCTGAATCCGCTGCCTTCATTCAGCAATTCTCCGTCGGCATCTGTGCTATCAAATTTTGAATGCTGCAAAGCATTTTCATCATCTGTCAGCATTTTTTCGGCCGCATCTGCAAGATTTTTTCTTTCACCCGCGGTTACATCTGCATCCGGGTCTGTATCTGTATCCGGATCGCCCGGATTTTTATCTGTTTCACCGGGCGTAATATCCGGTACTTCTTCCGGCGGTTTTTTATATGGAATATCGTCTGGCGGTTCGGGAACTTCTGTTATTTTTTTACTGCCGGACTGAATATTTTTTTCAATATCCGGAAATTCAGGTTTCCCTTTTTTATCAGGCTTTTTATTTTCCATCATAAATATATTTAAGCGTTTCGTGTTTTGAAAATCCTCTTTTGGGAAATCTTCTCCCCTGCATAATCCTTTTTTACTGATTATACTTTACGCTGCCATGAACTCCTGCATCCGGTTGCTTTCCCGTAAGGGCCGCCGCTGCAATTTTTATCATGGAAATAAGCTTCCCATTTTTTGTATCCCAATAATGTCCTTCGGTGGGCTGTACTTTTATAAGTGTAATATCAGGGTCATCTTTACCCTGTTCAAACCATGCTTTAGCAAGTGGCGTCCATAACGATTCAATTTTCTTCCGGTCATCTACAATTTGAGCATGCCCTGTAAGCGACAGGTAATGCTGTGCGCCTGTATCTGCGTACATCAGGTAAACTTTATTATCCGTTGCTATTTGGATGTTTTTGATACTGTTTCTGTTGCTAAAAAACCAAATGGTTCCATTATCATCAATACCCTGTGTACCCATTGGCCTCGAAACAATTTCATTTTCTTCGAACGTGCAAAAAAGGCATATTTTATTTTCAGCAAGTGCTTTGAGTTTATCAATAGCCACATCACCGGATAAGTTTTTTATATCTTCCATAAGTTTTTTTCTTTATTAAATCCACAAATCATACCATAGCTATTACCTCACACCTGTGCTGAAATATTGGTAATCCTGTAGAATAAATTACCCGTATCGTCATCCCATCGCATTTTAGCTTTTATGAAAGCTCAGAATGCGGTATAAGACGTATCTTTATAAAAAATATAAACTATGTCATTGCTGAATCAACAAAACAACAAGGGCAAGAAAAAAGGAAATAAAAAAGCCAACCTGGCCAATAACCAGGGGTCCAAATTCATACAAAAACCTAAAGCCGCAGGTTTTGTAAGTAAACAAACCAATACCGGTTCACAAAGAGGAAGCTAAGCCATATACTTAATAAATGGAAGACCCCGTTCGGCTTGCTATACGCTCCATACAACATATTGGAATTCCGGTTACAAATATTATTGCATCGGAAGCATTCTATAAGCGGTTGGGCTTTACCAATGTAATGCAGTCAGCATTTATGCATAATGATGAAAGCGGTACCTGTATTATGATGAAGCGGGAAGAGATGATCATAGAATTATACCAGTTGCCCGGCAGTGAACTTGAAAACATCCGCAACCGTAAAGACGGGCATATAGATCATGTTGCTTTTGATGTGCCCGATATTGATGAGGCTTTTACGATGCTGAAGGCTGGCGGGTTTACGATCATGGAAGCGGCGCCTGTATTTTTAAACTTCTGGCAAAATGGATGTAAGTACTTCAATATAGCGGGCCCCGATGGGGAAAGGCTAGAGTTTAACCAGGTGCTTTGATGCTGATGGCTTTCAGACCCCGGACAATTTTTCCACTTTAAGATATCCAACATGTATCCCGTCTTCTGCATTTTGTGTGGCAGGAGATAGTTGAATGGCATATTTTTCTTTAAAGGTATCGGGCAGAATGTCGCCGATCTCGTATATATCATCCACATCCACACCATATTTATCATCAATATGTGAAACAGCACCGGCAAAGCCGGTATGGCGGTAAAACGCGGTTTGTTTTGCCTGCTGCACCGCAATGCCTTTGTTTGGGCAGGCTATCAGCATTTTATAATGGTATTCTTCGGGGTCATTTTCCTTGTATCCTCCGAGATTTATGAAAAATAATTTTGCCATCCCCTGCATATCCGCAGAAAGTTCAGTACGGGGTATAACTTTTACCGTATAGCCGGCTACCTGCGTTACTTCCCGCCAGGAGTCAATATGTATTTTGCCGTTAGCTTCCGGCCAAAAAGCAAACATGTCCGGCAAAAGATCACGGAGGGTAGATCCTATTCCAAAAAATATGTCATGCTGCTCCGTATACCGGCCCGGAGGTTTGCAACCTAAGAGCAGCATAAAAAGTTTGGGTGATGTCATAGGTTAAAATTAAAGCATAATCATTTCTCTCCGTCTTTCTGCTGCAGGGCGGCTGTCTTTTTTTGTGTGCCGGTTTTTGGATGAATGACCTCCTCTTTAGCCGGGGCATACGGAAATCCCGGGAAATCCTGGTCAATACGACTATCAGGATTGGACTGAATGTCTTCTTTCTTTAATGGATTTGTTTTTTCGTGCTTTTGCTGCAGGTATTGCTGCGATCTTTTCTTTTTCATGGCTTCTTTTTCTATACTATCTTACAACGGCGTGCCAAACTTTTCGTTTATGCAGTATTTAGCCACATTATTCTTCTCATTGTAAATAAAAGCTATGCAGGTTTTAAAAAATCTTTTCCAGGTAGGTGGCGATATTAACGGGATCACCTTTGATCTTCAGGATGCGTTGTGGAATGATGGTAATTCTTATATTTTAAAAACAGCAGAAGGGCTGATCATGTTTGATTGCGGTTGTGGTGATACGATGGAGCAGATATTTGAGAATATGCGGTACTGGGATTTGTCGCCCGGCGATATCCGTTATTGTGTGCTCACCCACCCGCATTATGATCATGCCGGCGGAGCGCATATACTTAAAAAAAGGGGCGTAAAATTGGTAGCTATCGGAGAAACCGCCGATGCCGTGGCTTCGGGCGATGAGCGTTGCTGCGGTTATTTGTATCATAAAATTTTTACGCCTGCAACGGTTGACCAGTTAGTGAAAGACGGAGAGAAGCTCAGCCTGCTGGGTGTGGAAATAGAAGTAATGCATTTGCCCGGACACAGTATGGGTTGTACCGCGTTTTTATTTGAATGGACCGGTAAAAAGCTTGTGATCAGCGGAGACGTGATCGGTACGCTGCTGGTGGGTGATTTTGGCTGGGATGGTTCCATTGATTTCGATAAAAAAATATATACGGAATCACTGCGGCGTTTTGCCAAGGTAGATTCAGATATTATGCTGCCCGGCCATGGCATGATATACTTTCATAAGCCCAGGTGGCGGGTGGAGCAGGCGCTGAACTCAGCGTTGATGCAATGGCGTTAGTTTATTAAAACTTCAGGGGGTTAATGTAACGTACCATATTTACCGGATTGAAACTCCTCAAGCGCTTCATGTATTTCTTCCTGGGTATTCATTACAAATGGCCCGTAGCTGGCAATAGGCTCATTAATGGGCTCGCCACTTAACAATAGCACTACTGCGTTTTCAGTGGCATTAATCGTAATTTCTTCACCATCATTATTAAACAGAACAAAGCTGTGCTCCGGCGCTTTTTCACCATTTACCACTATACTTCCATTAATGACCAGCAGGGCCGTATTGTGCGTTGCCGGTATACCGGTGGTTAATTCGCCATCCCTGTTCAGCTTTATATCAAACATATTCACCGGCGAATAGGTAGCAGCAGCACCGGCTACCCCCTTAACGCTGCCTGCAATTACATTTACCAATCCGCCGTTGTTGGGCAATTGTACTTTACCCATTTGCGCGGCAGTAATAGCCTGGTAATGCGGCGTGGTTGATTTATCTTTTTTTGGCAGGTTAACCCAAAGCTGTACCATTTCAAACGCACCGCCTTTTTTAGAAAATTCTTCTTCGTGATATTCCTTATGCAAAATACCTGCTCCCGCCGTCATCCATTGCACATCTCCCGGGCGAATAACGCCACTGTTGCCCGTACTGTCGTGATGCGCAATACTGCCCTTATACGCAATGGTTACGGTTTCAAAGCCCTTATGCGGATGTACACCCACACCCTTTACGGTTTCTGATGGTCCAAAATCGTATTCGGCATTAAAATCGAGCACCAGGAAAGGGCTGATCCTGCGTTGCGTAACATGCGTGCCGGGAATATAATGATACACCCTGAATCCGTCACCAACCATTCCCGGCGCAGGAGGCCGTTGTATAATTTTTTCAATTGTTTTTTTCATACTGTTATTCTTTTATTTTGATTGCAATAGTTTAGCGCTTTTTGTAACCGCTGTTTATTCAATATGAATATGCAGGCCTGCATTCTTTAACGCATCATCCGTAAAGCTTACCGTTGGCTTATTAGCGGCTTTCTGTTTATCCAGCGCTTCCCTGATCTCTGTTTGCAACAATCCGCTGCCACCACCATAGTGCTGAATAATAATGATATCAGGGTTTTGATGGGTGAAGATCGCGCGGAGCTTTTTGTCTTCTTCATCACTAATGCCATTGGTAAGCAATACCACATCAAAAGGATGATGATGAAATTTTTCAATAGCATCTTCATCTGTAGCCGCACCTGTTCCAGCCCATAAAGGATCATTGTTTACTAATCTTACTACTGTTTGCAGAATGGATTCATCTCTGCCAATTATTAAAATTTCTGTTCTTGTGCTCATACTATTATTTTAACGTGAGTTTTGAGTGGTGTTTAAGCTCAATTAAATATCCATAGGAACATCCATCAGCAATATTTCCGCGTTGGTACCGGCTGTAATAGCAATAGTATCTGTTTGCCATATCCCCAACCCATCGCGGGTGTTCAGCTTTAGATCCCCGATGGTTACGTCTCCCTTCAACACGAACAGATATACACCATTTTCTTTTCTTTTGATATCGTAACTCAACTGTTTCCCCTGTTCAAGATCGCCGAGGCTGAACCATGCGTTCTGCTGAATGGTAACGCCATCGCTGCCGTTGGAACGGGGAGATACGATTTGCTGCAACTTGTTTTTCCTGTCTGCAGGCTCCAGGGTTACCTGGCTGTATTGCGGCTGAATATTTTTTTGGTCGGGGTAAACCCATATTTGTAAAAATTTTACGGGTTTGTCTGTATTGGCGTTGTACTCACTATGCGCAACGCCCGTGCCCGCGCTCATGGCCTGGATATCGCCGTTACGGATGGTAGTTTTATTTCCCATACTGTCTGTATGTTCCAGGTCGCCTTCTAACGGAATGGAAATGATCTCCATATTGTCATGCGGATGCTTGCCAAAGCCTTTACCTGCGGCTACCGTATCATCATTGAGCACTCTTAGCGCGCCAAAATGAATGCGTTCAGGATTATAATAATTGGCGAAACTAAAACTGTGATAACTGTTGAGCCAGCCATGATCGGCATGCCCCCTTGTATTTGCTTTGTGTAGTATTGTTTTTGCCATATTACTGTTTTTATACGGCAAAGCTACTGCAGATACCGTAGCGGGGAAATAATGCAGGTTAAGCGAAAAACTTAATCTACGTTAAGCATAGCTTATCTTTCCGAGGCAGACCGGTTCAGCATTTTACTTAAAAATTCAGGTGTAACACCTATATATGCCGCTACCTGTTTTTGTGGAAGGCACTGTATCAGTGAAGGATAGAGCCGGCAAAAATTTTCATAGCGTTCTTTTGCAGACAGGCTCAGGTTGCCGATCAGGCGGTGCTGGTAAGCAGCCAGGGCGTTTTCGGCCAATATGCGAAAAAAGCGCTCAAACTTTGGAATGGTAGTATATATTTTTTCGAGATCTGTTTTAAGAAGAAGGATGATCCCGGAATCGTCAACCGCATCAATATATAATATTCCGGGCTCCTGCGCTATAATACTCCGCATATCGCCGATCCACCAGCCGGGCGGAGCAAACTGCAGGATATGCTCAAACCCGTTTCTGTCAACAGAATAGCTTCGCAAACAACCCTCAACAACAAAGGCCTGGAATTTATTTACATCACCTTCCTGGTACAGGAACTGCTTTTTTTTGATTTTCCTGTATTGTAAAAAAGAAATGAAGTAAGCCTCTTCCTCATGAGAGAGGCTGATATGCGTAGCAATATTTTTAAGTAATAGTGCAGTATTCATTTTATAAAACTAACGGGTTTTATTTCATATCTGTTGTACGCATAAAGTAGCCGTTACAGACTTTCAAGCAATTCTACCACCTTCTCGCTTTTTAAAATAAAATAACCAAGGCGGTCATTGCTTATACCGTCTTTCAACTGGTAACTGAATACCAGCTTATCATTATGTATCCTGGTTTCAAAATATTTGAATGAAATGGTGGGGTATCCTTTCATCTCATCTCCTATTTCATAAAGATGCGTGGAGAGGATAAATAAAGAACCTTTAATGCGGGTTAGTCCTTTAATTACTGCCAGCGAACAGCGCATGGCGTCCTGTATATTGGTTCCTTTAAATAATTCATCAATCAGCACCAGCCATTTTTTTCCGTTGCTTATGGTAAGTATTGTTTTTTTTATACGCTGCACTTCATTAAAAAAATAGCTTTCGCCCTTCACAATATTATCTTCAACGTTAATATTGCTCAAAATACCGTCAAACAACGAAAGCCGTAATTTTTCGGCGGGAACGCCCATGCCCAGATGTGCCAGGTATACGGCAACGCCCAGCGATTTAATGAATGTACTTTTGCCCGCCATATTGGCCCCGGTAAGAAAAAGAAAGTTGCTTTGGGGAGATAAGGCTATGTCGTAAGATACGGGCTGAGGCAGCAGGATATGGTATATCTTATCCGCTTTTATGAAGGGTTCATCTGAAACAACAAATTCGGGAAAGGTTAGCCTGTACTGCTGAACCGCCCTGGCCATAGAATACCATGCATCTAACTGATAGAATATTTCCGTTAGTTCATTAAAGCGCGTTTTAAAAGCAGCCTTCAGGAAATGGCCGTAATACAGGATTTCTTTTATGGAAAAAATTTCCCCGGGTTTCTTTTTCAATAGTTCCTGCAGTTGCTGGTGCAGCAGCAGCGATCGTATCCGGGAGGCGAATAGCTGCAGCTTAGCCGGCGCCTGTGGCGCATCAATCAATACAGCCAGTTGCTGCATGCCCGCTATAAAATCACGGAAATGCGTAACCGAAAACCGGATCAGCCCGTAATCTGCGCTGTGCAGGACTTTATACAGCCGGGTGCTGAAAAAATCGGCTGAATGGGGGATAGGATCAAGCGGCGTATCATAAAACCTGTCCATCATTATCATAGTGCCGTTGGTTATGGAAGCTGGCCATTCATCGAGGCGGGATACCATAAGCCGGATAATATTTTGGGTATCCTGTATTTTATGTAACGCGTCAAAAGGCTCCCGCATCATGTGGCGGAGCCATTCTTTGCCACCGTTGGTACGTGTGAAATTGAGCTTATGAAAAACGGAAAACGCTTCTTCAGCATTGAAGACGGAAAGATCGTTATATGTGGTTTTGTCTATTTGCATGTGTTAAAATCGCCGTTCAATGCTGTAAAATCAATCCTGCCCATTTGCACTATCGCTCAAACTCCAGTCTCATGCCCTTATGAGATTCATTCCATACCCCGTTTCCATAATTTTCATATACCAGGTTACCGTTCACAAATGTATGGGTAATGGTTGCAGGGAAAGTAAAGCCTTCCAGCGGGCTCCATCTGCACTGGTATAAAATATCTTCCCGCTTTACGGGTTGTGGCTTATCTATATCTGCCACCACAAGGTCGGCCCAGTATCCTTCGCGGATGTATCCCCGGTTGGGCAACTGGTAACAATCGGCCACGGCATGGCTCATTTTTCGCACAATGGTTTCCAGCGTTATTCTTCCCTGCCTGTAATAATGCAGCATCAGCAACAGGGGGTGCTGCACCAACGGCAGCCCGGCATGCGCCTGCTCATACTGCATGTTTTCAGTGAGCATAAGCTTACCGGTGCCATCCCTGTAATATCCTTTTTCCTGCAAGGTGTGCGGCGCATGGTCTGTAGCAATCACATCAATCCTGTCGTCTAATAGCGCTTCCCATAAGGCTTCCCTGTTATGCGGCGCTTTAATAGCAGGGTTGCATTTGATCAGGTAACCCAGGCGTTCGTAATCATCTGCGGTAAAATGCAGGTGATGAACACAGACTTCACAGGTAATGCGTTTTTCTTTCAGCGGTTTAAGATTACTGAACAATTGCAGCTCTTTGGCCGTTGAAATGTGCAGGATATGCAGGCGGCTGTTATGTTTTTGAGCAAATTGTATAGCAGTGAGCGATGATTCAAAACAGGCTTCTTCATTGCGGATCAGCGGATGGTGTGCGGGTGTTAAAACAGGTTGGGCCTTCTTTATTTTTTCATAATTGCTTTTAATGATCTTTTCATCCTCGCAATGCGTGGCAATCAGCACTTCACTTTCCCTGAACAGCTTGTCGAGCGTGAGGTAGTTATCTACCAGCATATTGCCTGTGCTGGAGCCCATGAAAATTTTAATGCCGCATATACTGTTACGATACTGGTTCACTTTCAGCGCCTCGTCAGCATTATCATTAGCGGTACCCATGAAAAAAGAGTAGTTTGCCAGGGCTGTTTGCGCGGCAATATTA
Organism: Agriterribacter sp.; assembly: GCF_035445465.1. Taxonomy (NCBI): domain Bacteria; kingdom Pseudomonadati; phylum Bacteroidota; class Chitinophagia; order Chitinophagales; family Chitinophagaceae; genus Agriterribacter; species Agriterribacter sp. Next base: position 159,817 of record NZ_DAOMQT010000004.1, on the reverse strand, counting down.
TACTTGTCTTCCAGCAAACCGAGCGTAAGCGCATTTGGAATGGTGTTAGGCATTTCCATAAAAGAGGTAACGCCACCGGCTACTGCCGCTTTCGACTCAGAGTAGATGGTGGCTTTGTGGGTGAGCCCCGGTTCCCTGAAATGTACCTGGTCGTCAATAGCACCGGGAAGCAGGTATTTACCTTCACCGTTAATTTCTTTAACGGCCAGCCCGGTTTGAATGGCAGAGCCTATCTTTTCAATTCTTCCCTGCTTTATAAGCACATCCGCAGCAACAATAGTATTTTCATTAACAATGTTGATATTTTTTAAAAGATAGTTTGTCATAACGAGTCGTCTATAATGGTGTGCTTAAGCATTTTGAAAATGACATAATGTATCGTTGGCCCCTGCCCGCCTTGGCGGGGAACGAAATATCTGAATTTATTTATCTTCTACTTTTTGTCACTTTTTTTGCGGAAAAAAAGTAACCAAAAAAGCCGCCCGAAAACCCATCCTGCCGCCTGCCTGTCCGGTAGGCTGGGCTGGCAGGGATTACTGCCCGTTTTCGGGAAGGAGCCCTGATTAAGCTTTTGTGCTACTGTGATTTCAGCTTCATTTTGTTGCTGCTTTCTTACTTTCAGTAGTCCGCACTATAGCTATCTTGTGTGAGCGCTGAGATTGCATTTCCCTTCAAATTTCGTGCTTCCGGCTTCGGATTTGAAATTTTTTTGGTTCTTGTTTTTTGTTATTTGATCCTTTGTATTCCCCCGGATTTATCATGCAATTTAAATGAATACCTTTATTTTTACCCAATTATGCTGATAATGAAAAAACTGCTTATCTCCATATTTATTATTTGTGCTTCCCTTTTTGTTCATGCGCAGCAGCAGGGAAAAATGGATATTGATCTGGAAAAGATATGGAGCGGTCATTTTGATGAGCGCAAATACGTGGTGCATCTCATGAACCAGTCTCCCCGCTTCGCCTGGATACAAACGGATACCGCCTCGGGGCCGCAGGTTATCTTATCGCTCGACTTTAACACCACCCGGATCGTAGATACCCTTTTTTCGAACCAGATCAAAGGAGAAACGGATTCACTACCCACTACTTTTACCTATTTCCAGGACTTCAGCTTTTCACCGGACGACAGCAAAGTATTAATTCGTACACAAATTGAACCCTTATATACCATCTCTGAAAAATCTTTTAATTATGTGTGGGACATCAATAAAAGAACACTGAGGGTTGTTTCTGCCAACGGCAAACAACTGTATCCCGGCTTTTCGCCGGATAGTAAACAATTGGCCTATATTATTGATGCCAACCTGTATATTATGGATATTGAAAAGAACACTACCGTGCCGGTAACGGTTGATGGCTCGGCGGGGCAGTTCCTGTATGGTATGGCAGATGCGTTATACGAGAATGGGTTTGGCATGACGAAAGCCTATGAATGGAGCCCCGACGGGAAGTATATTGCCATGCTCCGCTTCAATGAAAATACTGTAAAAAACTATCCTTTAACGGTATACGAACGGCCATACGCCGAAATAAAGAACCAGCGCTATCCTTTAGCGGGCGAAATGGTGCCTGATGTAAAAGTTTTTGTGTATGATATTACTAATAAACTTTTTGTTCCGGTAGACGTAGGCGTTAACCCGGATCAGTATATCACCGGGATACACTGGAGCCCCGATAATAAAACGCTGTTTGTGCAGCGCCTGTCAAGAGATCAGAAAAAGTTAGAGCTGCTTAAGGCAAATGTTGTTACGGGAAAAACTTCAGTTGTATATACAGAAGAAAGCCCGGATAATTACGTTCGCGTTTACCCGGATAATGTATATTTTATTAAAGAGGGCCAATCGTTTTTGTGGAAGAGTGAAAAGGAAGGATTTACCCATTTATATGAAATCAGCACCGACGCTGCCACCGTTGCGCCCGTAACCAGCGGTAAATGGGAAGTGCTTGAGGTGAAGGCGGTTGATGATACGCGCAATGAAATATATTATTCCTCGAACGAATCGGGTTCGCGGCAAAAACAGTTGTACAAAATAAATTACGATGGCAGGGGAAGAACGAAATTAACCTCCGGTAACGGGTATCATGATACATGGATAAGCAATGACAAAAGATTCTTCTTTGATGAGTTTTCTTCTTTAAATGATCCGCCGGTTTACCAGGTTGTTTCCACGGTTGAAAAAGAGCAGAAAAAGCTGATTGAAAATAAAGAGCTGAATGACCGGCTCAGGAACTATAAGATACCCAATGCGTATTTCTTTACCGTGCAGGCCAATGACAGCATGACCATGAACGGATGGCTGATCCGTCCGTATAATAACGTAAGAGGAAAATTGCCCTTAGTATTGTATGTTTACGGGGGGTCAACACACCAGGAAGCGTTAGACAGGTGGAGTGATAAATTTACGCTCACCATGCGCTGGCTGGCCAACCAGGGATATGCTGTAGCCTGCATAGATCCCCGGGGTACACCCGGTAAAGGAGAAGCATTCAGGAAAAGCAATTATAAAGTACCCGGCGATATTGAGATAGAAGATTTGCTTAAAGTAAAAGATCATTTGGCGCGGAACTACCGCATTGATTCATCGAAAGTAGCGGTTATGGGCTGGAGTTATGGCGGCTACCTGGCGGCACTGGCTCAAACAAAATATGCCGGCCGTTTTAAAGCTGCCGTAGCCATAGCGCCGGTTACCAACTGGCGGTTTTATGAAAACGTGTATGCCGAACGCCTGCTTTCCATGCCCAGTGAAAATACAGACGGGTATAAGAACGCTTCCCCGGTAAGCTTTGCCGGCAACTATAAAAGCGGGCTTTTTCTTGTTCATGGAACTGCCGATGATAATGTGCATTTGCATAACAGCTTAGAACTGAGCAAACAGTTAACAGCGGCTATGAAAGCCAACTTTGAGCAGCACTTCTATACCGATAAAACCCATAACCTCAGCGATGGAATGCCCAATATTCTCAGGATGACCCTGTATACAAGGATCAACGAATTTTTAAAGCGGGAGTTAAAATAAAAATGACTTTACATGAGCACAGGCAATGGAAAAGGCGCCACTCAGGTTGCCTGTGGCTGGTTGTTTTGCTTTGCCTACTGCCGGGCATGCACGCGCTGCATGCTCAAACAAACAGACCTTATCATCTTAACGGGAACGCAACACAGGAAGACTGTAACTGCTATACGATTACAAACGACAGGAATGACCAGTCTGGATCTGTTTGGAATATTAATAAAATTGATCTCACCCACCCCTTCGATTATCACTTCAATGTGTTTTTAGGGTGCCGTGATGCCGATGGTGCCGATGGCATTGCGTTCGTGCTGCAACCACTGAGCACCAGCATCGGCACAACAGGCCAGGGACTGGGCATACAGGGCGTAGCGCCGTCTGTGGCAGTGGCTATTGATACGTACCAGAACACAGACTTCGGTGATCCGCATTATGATCACCTGGCCATTCATTTGAACGGCGACTTAAATCATAATACCGCTAACAATATTGCGGGGCCTGTAACGGCTTTGGAGAATAATGATAATATTGAAGACTGTAAGTGGCATATTATACGTATAACATGGGATCCTGTTGCCACAATGATAACAGTATATATGGATGGCAAAGAAAGAATGCATGCCCTTAGAGACCTTGTACAAAATGTTTTTAACGGCGACCCTATGGTTTTTTGGGGGTTTTCGGGCGCAACAGGCGCCGCCACCAACCATCAGCGTTTCTGTACATCGCTGAACCCGTCCTTTTCCCTTGCGGAAGATCAGATCACCTGTTATCCCGAACCGGTTTTGTTTCGCGATAGCTCTACTTCTTTTGGAGATATTGTTAAATGGTACTGGGATTTTGGAGACGGCACCACCAGCACAGTTAAAAACCCGGGCGCACACACCTATCCTGAGCCGGGTAACTATACGGTGAGCCTGAACATCGTTGGCAACGATGGATGCATCTCCGATACTTTCCGGCAGCAGGTGGTGGCCGGGTCAAAACCGGTGGCCGACTTTAACTTCAAAGACCCGCCCTATTGCGATAACAAGCTCATTCCTTTTAACGATCTTTCAAAAGTGGAGTATGGCACAATCAATGCATGGCACTGGACTGTAAACGGTAGCGCCATCCCCAACCCGGAACAGCCTCTGCAACGCCAGTTACCATTAGGCGATAATACCATTACGCTTGAAGTAAAAACCAAAGAAGGCTGTGTATCTGAAATAACTCAAAAAGTAATTATCATACAACAGCATCCTGAAATTAGTATGCAGGAGGCAATGGATGCCTGCAAAAATGAGCCGGTTCTTTTTGTTGCAGCTAACGGCAACCCGGCACTGCCCGTTCAATCGTGGCACTGGGATCTTGGGGATGGTGCAACCGCTGATGAATCATCGCTTACCCACGCTTACAGTAACGGTGGAACCTTTAGTGCGGCTGTTTACGCGCGTGGGCCGGGTGGCTGCCCGTCTGATACCCTGCGGCAGGAAGTTACCATTTTCGCTACCAATGCATTTGCAGGCAATGATACCACCGCAGCTATAGGACAGCCCATACAGTTGCAGGCATCCGGCGGAGATTATTTTATATGGACACCCTCTTCGGGGTTAAGCGATGCAAACAGCTCAAACCCGGTTGCAACCGTTCAACATGATGCCACCTATATAGTTACTGCAACCAGTGACGCAGGCTGCCCAACAACAGATACGCTGTTCATTAAAGCATATGAGGGCCCCGAATTTTACGTACCCAATGCTTTTACGCCCAATGGAGACGGCAGGAATGACGTGTTCCGGTTTACAGCCGTGGGAATGACGGCTATACATTATTTTAAAATATTCAACCGCTACGGTCAGGTAGTGTACAGCTCAACCGCTCCTTCGCACGGATGGGACGGGAGCTTTAATGGCAAACCACAAACCACGGGCACGTATGTGTGGATGATTGAAGGAAAAGATTACCAGGGCAATAACATAAAAAGAAAAGGAACAGTTACACTCATAAAATAGTGCAATACAGCGGCCATCTAAATGACGGGAAAAGAAGTGGAAAAGTTTTACTCCTCACCTTCGCCCATCACCAGCATTCCGGCATGTTCTTATTTGATCAGCCTTAATGTAAAAGGATAGCGGTACAATTTCCCGTCATTGGCTTTAATAGTAGCTACAATTACAAGGATCAAAGCAATGATGCCCACGATCCACAATAAAAAAATACCAATAATCGTGATAAACAATACAATGCAGGCCAGCGCAACCGTTATCTGGAAATTCAGGGATTCCTTTGCATGAGCGGCAACAAATTGAGATTCATCTTTTTTAATCAGGTAAATGATCAGCGGTGCAAATAACCAAACTACCAAAGTGAGAATATGCGAAAGAATGGCCAATGTTTTTTCATCGCTTGTGGGTTGTAAAAGCGGTTGTTCATCTGTTCCAAGGAGGGAGTTTTGTTGTTCCATGACATTATAATTTTGTATGGAAATATAATTCAATTCAGAGAAATTTCATAATCTATTCGCCGGGCCCGGCTTCCGCATTTCATACCACGTTAACCTGTTCTCTCGTGTATTGATGCATTTTAAACAGGAAATGATACAATTGCTCCATCCCGCCTATATCTTCATGAACGAGCAGGAAGTTTCTTCCCGTTTGTTTTAGTCTTGCCTTATGTGTAAGGGTTTGCACAAACTGCAGCATCTTATTGAAGGTGTCCGATTCAAAATAGGGTGAGTCGGGGTTATTAATAAAATAGCACCTCAGGGTTTCTCCTTTCAGCACCATTTTTTCAAATCCAAGCGCTACCGCCAGCCGCCGGCAGCGCACGGTAGTAAAAAGGTCTTCCACCTGGGATGGTACAGGGCCAAAACGGTCTCCCATCTCTGTATGAAACTGTTGCAGATCTTCTTCCGTATCACAATTGTCTAAGCGGGTGTATAACGACAATCTTTCATTGATGCTCTCCACGTAAGCATCAGGGATCAGTATTTCAAGATCGGTATCAATAGTACAATCCTGCACAAAATCTTCCTGCTTCTGAATTTCTTCCTTAAATACCTCCCGGAATGATGTGCGTTTTAATTCCCTGATGGCTTCATCTAATATTTTCTGATACATTTCAAAGCCTATCTCGGCCATAAAGCCACTCTGCTCGCCGCCCAGCAAATTACCCGCGCCACGAATATCAAGGTCGCGCATGGCAATCTGGAAGCCGCTGCCCAGCTCGCTATGCTGCTCCAGCGTTTGCAGGCGCTTGCGCGAATCATCCGGCAATGTGCTTACCGGCGGCGCCAGGAGGTAACAAAAGGCCTTTTTGTTGCTTCTACCCACGCGTCCCCGCAACTGGTGCAGATCGCTTAAACCAAACTGGTGTGCATTGTTAACAATAATGGTATTTACATTCGGTATATCCACCCCGCTCTCTACAATATTAGTAGATACCAGCACATCATATTTATGTTCAATAAAATCCAGTATCCGCTCTTCCAGTATATGACCTTCCAATTGCCCGTGAGCTACGCCTATGCTCAGGTCGGGGCAGAGGCCCTGTATAATGTTAGCCATTTCATTCAACCCCAGCACGCGGTTGTGTATAAAAAATACCTGTCCGCCTCTTTCCGTTTCATAATATATGGCGTCGCGGATATTATCTTCATTAAACACCTGCACCTCTGTTTGTATGGGCTGACGGTTTGGCGGGGGGGTATTAATGATGCTTAAATCACGTGCACCCATCAGGCTGAACTGCAGTGTTCTTGGAATAGGCGTGGCCGTTAGTGTAAGGCAATCTACATTTGTTTTAAGCGTTTTGATCTTCTCTTTATGCCCCACACCAAATTTTTGTTCCTCATCTATCACCAGCAGGCCCAGGTCCTTAAACTTCACCTCTTTCCCAACCAGCGCATGTGTGCCGATAATAATATCAATTTTACCCTCCTGTAATTTTTGAAGGGTTTCTTTTTTTTCTTTAGATGATTTAAAGCGATTGATATAATCCACTGTTACCGGAAAATCCTTAAGCCGGTCTTTAAATGTTTTATAATGCTGGAACGCAAGAATAGTAGTAGGCACCAGAACAGCGGCCTGCTTATTATCGCAACAGGTTTTAAACGCCGCACGAACCGCTATTTCCGTTTTACCAAAGCCCACATCACCGCAAACCAGCCTGTCCATAGGATGCGGCACTTCCATATCTTTTTTTACATCTGCCGATGATTTGCTCTGGTCGGGCGTGTCTTCATAAATAAAGGAAGCTTCCAACTCGGTTTGCATATAATTATCGGGGCTATGGGCAAAACCTACCTGCGCCTTACGTTGCGCATATAATTGAATAAGGTCGAAAGCGATTTCCTTGACCTTCGCTTTCGTTTTCTCTTTCAGCCGGTTCCATACATCGCTGCCCAACTTATTAACCTTGGGTACGCTGCCCTCTTTACCCGTATACTTGGCTATTTTATGAAGCGAGTTAATATTAACATACAGGATATCCGTATCCTTATATATGATCCGGACAGCTTCCTGCAGCTTGCCGTTCACTTCAATTTTTTGGAGTCCGCTGTAAATACCTACGCCATGATCAATGTGCGTAACATAATCGCCCGGCTGCAATTCGCGCAGGGAACGAAGCGTAAGCGCTTTGTTTTTATTATAAGCCTGCTTGATCCTGTATTTGTGATAGCGCTGAAAGATCTGGTGATCCGTATAGCAAACCACTTTAAGGTCGTGCGCAATAAATCCACCATGAATGGAAATCGGTACAGGAGTAAACTGTATTTCCGCTTTCATGTCTGCCAGAATGCTGTGCACCCTTTCTAATTGTCTCGGGTTTTCCGCGAACAGGTAAATGCTGTATTTTTTTGCCTCCCAGTTTTTCAGGTCTTTGATCAGGAAGTCGAACTGGCGGTTAAAAGAAGGCTGTTCTTTAGTGTCAAACGCTATTTCTATACCGCCAAAATGAGGGGTATGCCCAAATTCAACGATATGCCGCGATTGTAATTGTTCTTCAATAGCGGCTACCGGCACAAAATCATCGCTGCTTACATCTTTCTTTTCTAAATTATCATCGTTGTCGTTCTGTGGCTTTTTTGCTGTTTCCTGCACCCTGAAAAATATTTCAAGGTCTTCTTCCTGCACCTGCAGCTTTTCTTTTACCACATCCCAGTCCTGCACCCATATTACGGTATTTTCAGGAAGGAATTCCAGGAGGGAAACTTTTTCGCCGGAATCAAACTGTGTTTCCACATTGGGGATAATGGTTACCTGCAATAACTTTCTCTCGCTTAACTGTGTTTCCGGGTCAAAAATGCGTATGGAATCCACGTCATTGCCAAACAATTCAACGCGATAGGGTTTTTCATTACCAAAGGAATAAATATCGAGTATACCCCCGCGCAGGGCAAATTGGCCGGGCTCGTATACAAAATCGGTTCTTTCAAAGCCATAATCCACAAACAGCGATAGCAATTCATTTACATTGATGCTATCGCCGGCTTTAATGCGAATGATATTGCCCGAAAGGGTTTTAGGTAATACCACTTTCTCAAACAGCGCTTCGGGATGTGTAATAATGGCGCCTACCCTGTTGCCGGTTGCGGTAGAAAAGCGGGTAAGCATTTCCGTGCGCAGCATTACATGCGATGCATTGAGTTGCCTGTAGTTCTTCCTGTTTTTAAAAGAAGAAGGGAAATAAAAGACGTTGAGCGCCGAGGTAAGGTTTTCTAAAGTGTTGTGAAAATAAGCAGCTTCTTCCGCGTCATTTAATATAACAAGATGGTTTAACTGGGAAGCCAGGTCGTGGCGAAAAACGGATCCGAAAACAAATTGTGAAGCGCTGCCATACAGGTTTTTAAGAAAAATACGTTGGGGTTTAGACAATACGATCCTGTCCGCAATCTGAAAAATGCGGGTATCTTCTAAATACGCTTCCAGCAACACATTCAAATTCATCTTATATCAAATCCGCTCTTACAGCTAATATCTGCTGCACGGGCAGTGGTAAGGAGGGGCAAAGATAAGACGTATATTTAAGTTGTATGGTTGTTAATTTCATCCCTGGCTAAATGGCATGTTATGTTTAAGTTTTCGAAGAAAAACAATATTTAGTTAAAAGGGTTTCATAAAACCATCCTGGCAAAATAATCGCCGCTACTATCCGTTACATCCAAAATTCGGACTTTGAAACGGAGTGTACTGAATAATAGTATTTTCATTATTGTTATTTCCCTGTTTGGGCAGCAGGCTGCTGCCCAAATGATCACCGGCGTATGGCATGGTAAAATAAACCGGCAAAAAGTAGAGCTGAAGCTCATACAAAAGGGAGACAGCCTTACCGGCACATCCTACTATTTCCAGTCGCCCGGTAATTACCGGCGCTACAGCATAAAAGGATTTTTTGACGGACCTAACAATGTTGCCGTATGGTGGGATGATGAGCTGTTAGAAGAAAAAAGCGGAAGAACGGCCATTGGCTCTCCGGGCAAAGATGCTTTGCTTTCGCAGGCAGACTTTAATTGTCCCGGTGGCGGTATTATGAAACTGGAGGGTGAAGCCTCGTTGAAAGAAGATGAAAACAGATCAAAGGGTGAAGTACGCCTGGATAAAACCAACCATCCTTCCTTTTATGATGAATGGGATTTCATAATTGAAAACTTTACTGCCGGCGCTAATGATCCATACATCATTGACAGTGTGGGATTAATTGCAAGGCAGCCCGCTCCCGTAATAGCAGAAAACCCCGTGGTAATTACAACCCCTGTAATAAAAGAAAAAGTAAACCCTCCAGCAGTTGCCATACAACCCCAGGCGCCGCCGGTGAGCATAGCAGCGCCGCTTACCATTGAACAGAAGTTTACGCAAAGGCAAAAAATACCGGTACTCGAAATACCTTTATCCGGCGATTCTATTGAACTGAATTTTTATGATAATGCCGAGATAGACGGCGATTCAATTACCCTGTTTTTAAACGACAGGCTAATCTTTCAGCATATTTATCTTACCGATAAACCATTTATTGTAAAGCTGCCGGTTAACGAATTGCAGCAAAGCAATGAGCTGGTAATGGTGGCAGAAAACCTGGGATCCATTCCGCCCAATACTTCTTTTATGGTTGCCTATATTGGAGAGAAGCGTTATGAAGCGCGGCTTGAAAGCAATGAAGGCAGCAGCGCGATGATACGGTTTGTGAAGAAGAGTGAATAGTGAGAAGTGAATAGTGAATAGTTGTTCACCAGGTGAGAGATGAAACGTGAGAGGTGAATAGTTTATCGTCTATCGTTTCACGTTTATCGTTCACGAGGTGAGGGCAGAATTCACCATTGCCATTCACGCGCCCCTTATTCCTTACCCTTTTGAGGCGCCGGTTACAAAGACAAATTTCCTTGCAACCTGTAACTTGTAACCTGAACCCTGCAACCTACTTACACCACCACGTTAATCATCCGGTTCTTAACGTAAATAATTTTCTTGGGTGATTTGCCTTCCAGCCATTTTTGCACTGCCTCATTAGCAAGCACCAGATCTTCCACCTGCTGCTGGGTGGTATCCAGCGCGATATTTATTTCTGTGCGTGTTTTACCATTAATGGCTACCGGGTAAGATTTAGATGATTCTATTACATACTTTTCTTCAAACACCGGATAGGGAGCATCCAGCACACTGCCGCTGTTACCCAACTGCTGCCACAGTTCCTCGGCGATATGCGGCGCATAAGGCGTTAACAGCACCAGTATATTTTTCAGGATCGCTTTTTTATGACATTGCAGATCGGACAGCTCATTCACCGCGATCATAAAGGCGCTCACTGCCGTATTGAAAGAAAAACGTTCAGTATCATCTTCTACTTTCTTAATGGTGCGGTGCAATACCTTTAATTCATCAGCCGTAGGTTTTTCCTCTGTCCAGATTTTCCCTTTTTGCTCATCGTAAAACAAACGCCATAATTTTTTGAGGAAACGGTGCACCCCTTCAATACCCTTGGTATCCCAGGGCTTGCTTTGCTCCACCGGGCCAAGGAACATTTCATACATGCGGAAAGTGTCGGCGCCGTATTTCAAAACGAGATCATCGGGGTTAACTGTATTGAATTTCGATTTGGACATTTTCTCTACTTCCACGCCGCAAATGTATTTGCCATCATCTTCCAAAATAAACTCAGCATTGGCATATTCGCCGTTGCGCCATTTTTTAAAAGCTTCAATATCTAATTCAATGCCGTCAACAATATTTACGTCAACATGAATAGACGCCGGAATTAGATCTGTTTTTTGCGCTATATCTGAAAAGTCTATAGTCTTATATATATCAGGAAGTTTAAGTCTGATTAAATGTCCGATTGAATCTCCCGGATTTATAGATTGCTCAACTTTTGTTAGAACATTTCTGGAAATAAATATTTGTTTGGGTTTGCCAGAAGTGCTGTTTTTCAAATCTATCCTATGAACAAACCTGCTGCTCCCCTGTATCATCCCCTGGTTCAGTAATTTTTTAAACGGTTCATTAAAACCGATATAGCCCAGGTCGTACAAAACTTTCGTCCACATGCGGCTGTACAGCAAATGTCCCACTGCATGCTCGGTGCCGCCTATGTACAGGTCAACCTGGTTCCAGTAGTCGGATGCTTTCCTGTCGCAAAAAGCTTTGTCGTTATGCGGATCCATATACCGCAAAAAATACCAACTGCTGCCGGCGTATCCGGGCATGGTGTTGGTTTCAAGGTGCTGCGCTGTCCACGTTTTAATATTCGCCAAAGGTCCTTCTCCTTCCGGCCCCGGCTTATACGATTCCACATGCGGCAATTCCAACGGCAGCTCACTTTCATCTAAAGGATACGCAATGCCGTTCTTCCATACAATGGGAAAAGGCTCGCCCCAGTAACGCTGGCGGCTGAACGCTGCGTCCCGCATTTTATAATTCACTTTTCTTACCCCTTCTTCATTATCTTCTAACCAGTGTATCACTACTTCCGCGGCATCCTTCATTACCATACCATCCAAAAAACCGCTGTTCTGTAATACCGCTTCTTTGGTAGCGTTGGCTTCTTCTCCATTATAATAACCGCCTATAATATTGGTAACGGGTATATTAAAATGCTTCGCGAATTTATGGTCGCGTTCATCGCCGCAGGGCACGGCCATAATAGCACCGGTACCATAGCCGGCTAATACATATTCACTGATCCATACCGGAATTTGCTTTCCGCTCAACGGATTAACCGCATAGGCGCCGGTAAAACAACCGGTGATCTTTTTTTCGGTCATGCGTTCCCGTTCACTGCGGCTTTTTACATAGGCCAAATATTCCTCCACCGCCGCTTTTTGCTCCGCTGTGGTTATTTGCTCCACCAGTTCATGCTCCGGCGCCAGCACCATAAAATCCACTCCAAATATGGTGTCGGGGCGGGTAGTGTATGCTACAATTTGAAATTTCAAATTTAAAATTTCAAATTTAATCTCCGCTCCGCTGCTTTTGCCAATCCAGTTGGTCTGCATTTCTTTCATGGCATCGCTCCACTCTAATGTATCAAGATCGCCCTGCAGGCGGTCGGCATATTCGGTTATCCGTAAATACCATTGCCGCAACTTTTTCTTTATCACCGGGTAACCGCCGCGTTCACTAACCCCGTTAATTACTTCATCATTGGCTAATACCGTTCCCAGGGCCTCGCACCAGTTTACCTCGCCATAGCCGCAGTAAGCCAACCGGTATTCCATCAGGATGGCCTGTTGTGTAGCCTCATCAAATCCCTTCCAGTCGGGGGCGGTAAAAATTTGAGATCCGCCACGGCGGACAGGTTTGAGATTTATTATTTGAGATTTATTATTCGGGAAAGGATGATTAACATTTCCTTCTGTTTCAAAAATGGTGATCAACCCATCTATACTTTCGGCTTTGCTAGCGCTGCGATTATACCAGCTTTTAAATAACTGCAAAAAGATCCATTGGGTCCATTTGTAGTAAGAAGGATCGCTGGTACGGATCTCCCGGCTCCAGTCGTAGCAAAATCCAATATTATCTAACTGCTTTCTGAACGTATTAATATTATTTTCGGTAGATACGGCAGGATGAATGCCATGATCAATGGCATATTGCTCGGCTGGCAGTCCAAAAGCATCATACCCCATAGGATGTAATACATTGAAGCCTTTCAGCCGTTTATAGCGGGCAAAGATATCACTGGCAATATACCCCAAAGGATGACCCACATGTAAACCGGCGCCGCTCGGGTACGGGAACATATCCAAAACATAATATTTGGGTTTGCCGGCATCATTCCCCACCTTGTATATACCTTCCGCTTTCCATTTATGCTGCCAGCGTTGCTCTATTGCTTTGAAATTGTATTCCATAATGTTAAAAATCCCTTATCGTACAAAGTAAATGGCCATTGTAAAAATATTCAATTCAATCGGCCGTTAAGTGGGGGGCAAAATTACGGAAAGCAGCCATAAAACCGTTAATTTTGCCCAACGCCGGCCGTACCGTCACTACGTTTGTAGTAATAAACCGGAAATTCGCATTGCGCCTGAAAACCGGAAAGTGAAAAAAGATTTTCCTGCTTTTGGCAAAATGCTATCATTACAGAACTTAATTAATCCTGTTTCAATGATTGAAATCAGTAAAACTTCTATGAGAAGGAGTAAACCTTCTTATTTCTTTAGTATTCTTGGCGTAGCTTCCCTGCTGATCCTGGTTGGTATTTTAGGCTGGTTTGTTATAAACGGCAGCAAGCTCGAACGGTATTTCCGCGGAAGCGTGCAGGTGCAGGTATACCTGCGTGAAAATGCTCCCCAGGCAGATATTGACAGCCTGATCTCCTACATCAGGTCAAAACCCTATGCTTCAGCGGCAGAGCATGTTACCAAAGAAATAGCGAGGGAGAAGTTTATAAAAGACGGCAATGAAGACTGGGATAAAGTGCTGGATTACAACCCCCTCCCTGCGAGCATTGACTTTAATCTTAAATCGGAATATGTAAATAAGGACACCCTTACCAATATAACCGCAGATCTTTCACAAAACATTATTGTCAGCGATATCAGGTACCCAGATGAAGTAGTGAGCAACCTCAATAATGTAGTACGCAAGGTAGGCTGGGTTTTGCTGGGCGCCGTAACCTTATTGGGTATTCTGGTGCTTATTCTCATCGACAATACGATCAAGCTGGCAATGTTCAGTAACCGGTTTTTGATTAAAACCATGCAAATGGTGGGCGCTACCCGCTGGTTTATTTCCAAGCCTTTTGATTTAAAAGCAGTGGCGAACGGCTTTGTAAGCGCCCTCATAGCAATAGCGGTGGTACTCATCTTTATTTTTAGCGTTGAAAAATGGCTCCCCGAAATTAAGGCGCTGCGCGATTATACCCTTTTGGCTTTTTTATTTTTGGGACTCATTGTCATTGGGATCGTTATCACCTTCATCAGCACCCACCGGAGCGTAACCAAATACCTGAAGATGAAGCTGGATGATCTGTATTAAAGATTTTCCTTTTCTTATCTTCGCGCAATGGAAGCGTTGTTACAAAAGATTGAGGCATACCGCCGGGAAATAAATGCCTATAAAGCCGCCGGGGCAGAAGCCGCCGAACAATTCCGCATTACTTATCTGGGTACCAAAGGCCTGGTAAAAAACCTGATGGGTGAAATGAAGCAGGTGCCTGCAGACCGGAAAAAGGAATTTGGACAAATATTAAACGAGTTCAAGCAATTTACAGAAACGAAATATAACGAGCTGAAAGAAACCGGGTTGAACGGGCAGGCGTCATCTGTTGCTGCTATTGACCTGAGTTTGCCGGGGGATGTTATTCCTGTGGGCAGCCGCCATCCTGTTAGCATGATGCGCAACCGCATCGTCTCCATCTTTCAGCGTTTGGGCTTTTCGGTTGCCGAAGGGCCCGAAATAGAAGATGACTGGCATAATTTTACCGCGCTTAATTTGCCCGAATATCATCCTGCACGCGACATGCAGGATACGTTTTATATTTCAACCGATCCTGCCTGGATGCTACGCACACACACCAGCAATATCCAGATAAGGGAAATGGAAAAGGGCATTTTGCCTTTGCGTATTATATGCCCGGGAAGAGTATATCGCAATGAAACCATCAGCGCCCGCAGCCATTGCTTTTTTCACCAGGTAGAAGGATTGTATATTGATGAAGATGTTTCTTTCGCCGATCTTAAACAAACCCTTTACTTTTTTGTAAAAGAAATGTACGGCAATGATGTGAGTGTTCGTTTCCGCCCCAGCTATTTCCCTTTTACCGAACCCAGCGCCGAAATGGATATCAGTTGCCTGTTGTGTAAAGGCAAAGGTTGTAATGTATGCAAGCACACGGGCTGGCTTGAAATACTGGGCTGCGGCATGGTGCATCCGAAGGTGCTGGAAAACTGCCATATTGATCCGGATAAATATACCGGTTTCGCTTTTGGTATGGGCGTTGAGCGTCCCGCGCTTTTAAAATACGGCATTAACGATATCCGCCTTTTTAGTGAAAATGATGTACGATTTCTGAGGCAGTTTACAGGGCTGGTGTAGGATAGAAAAATGTGGAGATGTGAGAAATGTGGAAATGTGAAAATGGGGAGATGGTTACAGGTTGCAAGGGAACAGCAAAGTATCAAAATCAAATCTGTCCGCCGTGGCTAATATGAAAATGCGGGGATGTTGGAATCTCAAATCATAAATCTCAAATCACAAATCCAAATGGTTTTTGTTACGGGCGGCACAGGGTTATTAGGCAGCTATCTTTTACGCGAACTGGTTGCCCGTGAAAAAAAAGTAATTGCGCTTTACCGGAAAAAAATCCCGCAAACCGGTTATGCAAGCCAGGTACAATGGATCAAAGGCGATATTCATGATGTGGTACTGCTGGAAGAGATCATGCGCCAGGTGCAGCAGGTTTATCATTGTGCCGCCACGGTATCTTTCAATCCTAAAAAAAAGTATGAACTGCTTAAAGTAAATGCGGAAGGCACTGCCAATATAGTGAATGCAGCGCTCAAAACAGGCGTACAAAAATTAATGCACGTAAGTTCTGTTTCGGCGCTGGGACGCAAGCGCGATGGCATGCAGGTAACCGAAGCAACCCGGTGGGAAGAAGACAGTAATAGTTCCGACTACGGACGCAGTAAGTATTTCGCGGAACTGGAAGTATGGCGGGGCATAAGCGAAGGGTTAAATGCCGTTATTGTAAACCCCACGCTCATTTTGGGAGTGGGGAACTGGGAAACCGGGTCTTCCGCCATTTTTAAAAAAGCCTGGAATCAGTTTCCCTGGTATACCGAAGGTATCAGCGGTATGGTAGACGTCGCTGATGTTGCCAGCGCCATGATATTGCTTATGGAAAGCGATATCACTAATGAAAGGTTTATCATTAGCGCTGAAAACTGGCCATTCAAAAAATTGTTTACCGCAATGGCAACGGCTTTTGGCAAAAAGCCTCCTTTTAAAAAAGTTTCCCCCTATATGGCAGGTTTGTTGTGGCGTATAGAAAAGATAAGAGGATGGTTTGCAGGAGGCGAACCGTTGCTTACCAAAGCAGCTACAGAGACGGCAGGCATAAAAGTATATTTTGACAGCAGCAAACTCCTGAAAGCATTACCACAATTTGCATACCGGCCGCTGCAGCAAACTATTGAAGAATACTGTAATGAATACAGATCCATGCAATAATTCTGCCACGTTAATGTTATTATATATTTTACAGAAAACATAAAATGGCAGGGCATTTGTCATTTGATAACCTGCAACGAAAGGAATGGTATGCAACAGGTTTTCTTTCGTTATAAATTACATTGCGCTTCATAACTATTAGCTAATGATAAGAATAGTAAAATTATTACCGGTGCTTTTGCTGCCTGTTTTTGTAATGGCACAGGGTAGTTTTCGCGTAGCCGGGAAAGTAATAGATTCCCTCACCCAGCAACCCTTACAGGGCGCTTCGGTATTTTGTCAGAATACTACCATTGGCACAGTTACCAATGCCAACGGCGAGTTCCGGCTTAATTTAAGCAATGGCGGTTATGACCTGGTGGTTTCGTTCATGGGACTGGAAACGCAATCTGTCCGCATCAGCAATACCATGCCCGAAGTAGCTGATCTTACCATAGCACTTAACCAAAAGGAGAAAAGCCTCGAAGAGGTAGCTATTGTTGCTACTAATGAAGTAGCGGACGGCTGGGAAAAATACGGGCAGTTCCTTACAGACAATTTTATAGGTAAAACCGGCAACAGTAAGGAATGTGAAATTGTAAACCCCGAAGTACTGCGCTTTTTTTACAGCAGAAAAAGAAAGCGGCTGAAGGTTACAGGCGATTCCGTTCTGATCATCAATAACAAAGCCCTGGGCTATGTTATTAAATACCAACTGGATTCCTTTGTGCATGAATATGATAATGGCAAAACGCTTTATGCCGGCTATCCCTTTTACGAGCAAATGGAGGGTAGCGATGAAGAAATGCTGGTATGGACGGAAAAAAGGAAAACAGCGTATAACGGATCTGTACTTCAGTTTTTGCGGGCCTACCACGACAGTACATTAAATGGCGATGGATTCAGGATTGAGCTTATTGGCGATGGCAATAGCGACCCTTCACCGATATATAACCCGTATGAAGCGCCTTATTACGATACCCTTGAATTTAAACGGGTGGAGCTGTTCTTTCCCGGCAAGCTCAGGGTGGTATATTCAAAAGAAAAACCCGGACCTGCTTACCTGGCTGCCAACAAGCTGCCCATGAGCACCCCTGTGCAAATATCCATACTGGATCTTGCCAATGGCATTATTGTTGAAGAAAACGGTTATTATTTTGACCAGAAAGATGTGCTTACACTGGGTTACTGGGCCTGGGAAAAAATGGCGGATTTTCTTCCCTCTGATTATTACCCCTACATGAATACCATTGAAGAAATGAGAGCAAGGATTGAGGAGAAGAGAGCAAGGATTGAGGAGGAGATGAGGGCTAAGATGAACAGTGAGCCTGAACCTGAAAAAGAAGAACCGTTGAAAGAAAACGTTCCTGAGAACAATATTCAGTAGTGAGCGGTGAAAAAATTTCACGTCTATCGTCTCCCGAAATGAAAAGTGCATTCACCATTGCCCATTGCCTACTGCCCATTCACCATCATTACCTTTTTCCATATTTCCGGTATACGTTTTATCCAAACCAGTTCGCGTTTCTTTATCCCTGCATCATCTGCAGGAGAACCAAAATAGGTTTTTCCTTTTTCTAATAAGCCGCCCACACCGCTTTGTGCCAGCACCGTAACATTATCTTCTATAGTTAATGTTTTGCTTACACCCACCTGCCCCCATAAGGTTACGCCATTACCTATTTCAACACCACCCGCTATACCAACCTGCGCTGCCAGCAAACAATTTTTACCGATGATGGTGTCATGTCCAACATGCACCATGTTATCCATTTTGGTGCCGCGGCCAATTACGGTATCATTGGTTACACCACGATCAATGGTGCAGCCCGCTCCAATTTCCACGTCATCTTCTATAACCACCCTTCCGCAGCTTTCCATTTTCTTATACCATACTTCACGGTTCTTTTTGCTGTTATAGTAAAACGCATCGGAACCAATAACCGTACCCGGCTGTATGATTACATTATTGCCAATGGTGCAATGATCAAGAATAGTAACATTAGGATGGATGATGCAATTATTTCCAATCGTTACTTCATTTCCAATAACCACACCCGGCGCTATGGATGTTCCTTTTCCGATTACCGCGGTGTCGCTGACCGCTTTAATAGCCGGAGTGTAGGGCCTGAAATGACGAACGATGGTAAGATAGGCTTCAAAAGGGTTTTCAGTTACCAGTAATGTTTTCTCTTCCGGGAAGGCCGTTATATTATTAATGATGATGCAGGTTGCCGCAGAATTAATGCATTGATCATAATACTTGGGATGGTCTACAAATACAATATCGCCGGGTTCTACCCTATGAATTTCATTTATACCAGTTACGGAACCGTTAATGTTACCCGCAATGCCGGCGTCAATTAATGCCGCTAACCATTGAACAGAAACGGGAGATGGAAATTTCATGAGCTAAGTTTTAGCAAAAGTAAAACAGCTTGTACAACTTCGGTAAACTAATTCTGCCGGTTTCTTTAATTGCTTTTCAACTGCATAACGGAATAAATGAAACGCGGCTAATGCAGTGGTATCAATAGTTACAAAGAAAACAAAACCGCATTGCAGCAAACTTTATTTTTATAAAGAAGTGGAAACGTTTTTTTAAGAGGTGTATTTATAGCCGGGAAAAAGAGGAACACCAAAACGTAGAATCACAAGTTTCCGGTACCCCTTTTTTAAAAAGTTGCTGATATCCACAAGCGGGCGAGCCAAAATGTGTATAAAAATTAATCGAAAAATTTTCTTGTTAGAAAAAATTATTTTTAATATTGTGTTGGGAAATTTATTTCCCGGTACTTACTAACCCATCCATATAATGAAGTCTCCCGCAAAACGGGAGGCTTTTTTATTTGACATGCAATACAAATACTACATCATTTATAAACCTTACCTGGTATTATCACAGTTTACCTCTTCTGATGGCAAAGCATGCCTGAAAGATTTTTTTACGGTTGAAAAAGATGTGTACCCGGTGGGAAGGTTAGACTACGATAGTGAAGGCCTTCTTATTTTAACCAACGATGTTTCTTTAAATCATCGTTTGCTGCATCCGCAATTTGTGCACGAACGGGAATACCTGGCCCAGTGCGAAGGATTAATAACGGATAAGGCATTGCAGGAGTTAACAGCAGGCATACCCATCAATATCAATGGCGCCCGCTACCGTACCCAACCCTGCAAGCCCTTGCTATTGGAAGAAGGGCCTGGCATGCCGGATCGCAATCCTCCCATACGTTTTCGCAAAAATATTCCTACGTCATGGATAAAGCTGATCCTTACAGAAGGAAAGAACAGGCAGGTACGTAAAATGATGGCTTATACCGGCTTCCCGGTACTCCGGTTAATTCGCATCCGTATTGAAAACATTACAGCAGAAGGTATGCAGCCCGGAGATATGAGATCCGTATCGCAACACACAATCTATCGTAAACTCTTCGGAAAATAAATTACCTTGCCAACTAAACATATTGGAGTATGCTAAAGTCAATGACGGGATTTGGACGTGCAGAACAAGCCATTGGGAAAAAAACATTTTTAGTGGAGATCAAATCCCTGAACGGGAAGCAATTTGAAATTTCCCTGAAGATGCCCTCTTTACTCCGGCCCTACGAGTTTGATATCAGGAATATGCTTTCCGAAAATTTGCTGAGAGGCAGCATTGATTGTATGATTACGCTTAAGCAAAATGGTGCGGCCAGACCTGTTGTGATCAACACCGAGCTGGCGAAGGCTTATTACCAGTCGTTGGCTGAGCTGGCCGAAAACCTGCACCTCGATACCGGCTCCATTTTAAGTTCATTGCTCAAATTACCCGAAGTGGTGGTACCTTCTACCGAAGTGCTGGACGAAGACGACTGGCAGGGCTTTCAACAGGTTTTGCTCAGCGCTGTTAACAATATTAATGCGCACCGGGTAAATGAAGGCGCCGTGCTTGAAAGAGATCTTATGCTGCGTATTGATAATATTAGGGAGCAGCAAAAAAAAGTGATTGAGCTGGAACCCTTACGGCAGCAAAAGATACGTGAAGGATTAAAGAAGCTGCTGGAAGATAACGTAGGAAAGGATAATTTTGACAGCAACCGCCTGGAGCAGGAAATGATATACTACATTGAAAAGATTGATATTAGCGAAGAACAGGTGCGATTAAAAAATCATTGTGATTATTTTCAGTCATTGCTCAAAGAAAACGGGCAGGCCAAAGGAAAGAAGCTTTCCTTTATTTTACAGGAAATAGGAAGAGAAATTAATACCACGGGAGCCAAAGCATACGACGCCACCATTCAAAAATGCGTGGTGCTTATGAAAGATGAGCTGGAAAAGGCCAAGGAGCAGGTGCTAAATGTTTTGTAAGTAAAATTATATGTGCTTGAAAAAGAGATCAGGTTCAGCAGTTTTTTTTGCTGTAATTATTGGAAGTATGGTTTTGTGTGGTTCGTCATGCAGAACCATTGATGTTTTTGAAAAGAATAGCAGCATTCCCGCACAGGAATGGGACCGCGCTTTTCAGCCCGTTATCGTATTTAATATTACCGATACGGCCGCGCTGTATAATATATATGTAACCCTCCGCCATACCCATGCCTATAATTACAATAACATCTGGCTAAGTGTTAATTACCAGTTGCCCGGGGATACGGTAAAGCAGCAAAGAGTGGATATCCCGCTTGCGGATAACAGCAAAGGATGGTTAGGTACGGGCATGGATGATATTTATGAAGTAAGAAGACTGATCACCCCGCAACCCTACCGGTTTAAAAATTCCGGCACATGTACTTTTACACTTGAGCAGATCATGCGCGAGAACCCGCTGAAGCATGTTATGAACGCGGGTATCCGCGTTGAAAAGGTGGAACGCTGATGGCAAGCTTATACAAAAGAAAAAGACTTACGGTTATTACCATTGTATACTGGTTCCTGCTCACCTACATCATTACCGCACTGGTTTTCTGGTTTCTTTCGCTGGTAAGACAAAGTACCCAGATGTCGGAATATAAGCTGCTGCAACTAAAAAAGGATGCGCCCGACTACAGTATTAAAGTAGCTGAAATTGAGAAGGAGGAAAAAAGAAAAGTAGCCCAGTATGTGGGAGAGGGAGCTACTTTTATGTTGCTGATATTAGTGGGAGCGGTTTTTGTTTACCGGGCTACACGGCGGCAGATACAGCTTAACACGCAGCAGCAAAATTTTATGATGGCCATCACCCATGAGCTCAAAACGCCTATTGCCATCACCAGGCTCAACATTGAAACGCTGCTGAAAAGGAAGCTGGAAGAATCGCAGCAGGAAAAGCTTTTACACAATGCCCTCCAGGAGTCGAACAGGCTGAATGACCTTTGCGATAATATTTTACTTGCTTCTCAGATAGATGCGGGTGATTACCTGCCCGATAAAGAAGTGATCAACCTGAGCACGCTGGTGGGGGAGAGTGCCGCTTATTTTAAAACACGCTTCCCTTACCAGCTAATTGAAGAAACCATTGAAGCAGGTATATATGTGAAAGGCGATAGCCTGCTGCTTCAGTTAGCGGTGAATAATCTTATTGAAAACGCTATCAAGTATTCGGAGAAACAAAAGCCGGTAACCGTTGCACTGCAAAAAAGCGGTGCAACGGTGCAGTTACAGATAAAAGACCAGGGAAAAGGCATCGCCCAAAAGGAAAAGAGAAAAATATTCGAGAAGTTTTACCGGGCGGGCAATGAAAACACGCGGAATACAAAAGGAACAGGGCTTGGATTGTATCTTACCAAAAAGATCATTACAGATCATAATGGAAATATAACGGTGCAGGATAATATCCCTTCCGGATGTATTTTTGTAATATCATTACACACAACAGAAGATGCATCATGAGTAAAACAACGGAACAGGGATATATTTTACTGGTAGAAGATGAAGAAAACCTGCAGGAAGCATTAAAGCTCAACCTTGAGCTGGAAGGATATGAAGTTACCTGTGCAGGCGATGGCGTTCAGGCGCTGAAAAGTATAAGCGAAGAATATTTCGACCTGATCATTATGGATGTAATGCTGCCCGAAATAGATGGCATTGCGGTTACCGAAAATGTGCGTTTAAACAATAATGATACGCCCATATTAATGGTAAGCGCCAAAAGCAGCAGCGCGGAAAAAGTGCTGGGCTTAAAAAAAGGAGCGGATGACTATATTACCAAACCCTTTAACTTAGAAGAGCTTTTATTGCGTGTAAAAAACCTTATCAATAAAAACAAAAGGCTGCAGGATAAAGAAACAGTAGGAGATCACTACCAGTTTGGAAAAAACACAATAGACTTTAAAGCGCAATCGGCCACCAATTACCGGGGTAAGGTTATTGAGCTGAGCCGTAAAGAAGCCATGCTCCTGAAGCTGTTGCTGGAAAACAAAAACGATGTGGTGCCCCGCGAAAAAATATTACAGGCTGTTTGGGGCTACAATGTATATCCTACCACCCGCACGGTTGATAATTTTATACTCAGCTTTAGAAAATATTTCGAGGAAGACAGCCGCAACCCGCGCTATTTTCATTCTATACGGGGCGTGGGATATAAGTTTACGAATTGAAACCGTAGTGCCGTGCCGGGGTTTTCATGCAAAGCCATGCGTGCGGCACTGAAACACCATAACATGAATTTTGGATGTTCGGAAAAGAAAATCACTTTGTTATTGTTTCTGACTATTTACCACATAGAAACATAGGCACACATAGTTTTAATATGCCCTATGCGTGCCTATGACCCAACCGCCCCGGCACGTGCCTCAGGTTACTATACTTTTTTCAAACAATACATATGGCTTTGCGCCGGGGCCCCGCCAATACACATGAACAAAGCAATTAGTTAATGCTAATACTTTCTGAGTATCACATCACTTCCCTCCATTCACCCTTCACTATTCACCACCCTTATTAAGCACCGGAATGCAACCCTATCCGGTTTCCTTCCGTATCAAGGAATAAGGCCATATAGCCATATTCAGGTGTAATTTCCGTTTTGGGCATCAGCACTTTACCCCCTGCTGCTTCAACGCGGTCTAAAACGATCTGCAGATCGGGGCTTCCGTTTAAATAGATCAGTGGCCCGTCTGTGGCAGAAGGCTTATGCGAATCTCCGCTATCTACTAGGGCGCCGCCCACTCCCGACATCATATCGGTTAATGCAAACATGTGCATCCTTATTTCAGGCATATCCATGGGAATAAGCTGGGTATCGAATATTGTTTCATAAAACTTTGTTGCCCTGTTTAAATCAGTGGCCGGAATTTCAAACCAACTGATTGCGTTTGTAAATGTCATGGTAAAATGTTTTAGTAGTTTATATGTTTCCGTAATTCACGGAGATTTCACCCGTAGCTCCGGGCTATCAGCCATCGGCTTTCAGCTAAAACGTACTAACGATGGGAGATAACGCATTGATGCAAACATTCAATGTGTTAAGCCCGAAGCCGTAAATCCTAAATCCGAAGGAATACACAGCATTCCATCTTTCACTTCTCACTATTCACTTCTCACTATTCACACCTCACCTCTCACCATCCTCATCTCCATGCGCCTATTATTGCACCCATTAAGGTAAGCGCCACCACGCTGTAAAATCCATTGATCAGTATCAGCCGCCAGCCTTTCAGCTCAAAGAGGCTATGGATGGCAATAGCGCAGAAGGTCCATATGCCGGCCAAAAAACCTGCGGTAGCCCCCCATGCAACATCTGTTCTTTGAGCGCAGTTCGCCGGGCAGTCGCCGGGGGTGTCGGCAAGAAACATACCGAGGTTAGCCGCCATGAGCAGGGAAAAGATAAACGTCCATCCGAAAATCTTTCCCTTATTTCCCCGCCTGATCTCTTCTTCAGAAAGATTGTTTGCTTTCATCCATGCTTTTCCAAACAGGTTGGGCGAATACCATATGCCCCCAACAACAAAAGAGGAGATGCCGGCAACCAATACGGCCAGCCAGTTAACGGATCCCATACGTGTAAGATTTATTGTTCAAAATGTTATGCTGTCGAATCTAATGTTGATTTTTGCAGTATAAAAGCAAAACCGGACGAAATTGGAAAGAAGGCGGATCAATACCGGACTTTTACCGGCGAAGCTCAACGGGCAGCGGTTAAGCATAAACGACATAGGGTTCCGGCTTATGCTTGCCCCGGTTTTTGGCATTGCCATCCCTTTGGTAACCGGCATGATTAATGTAAATAATCTTTCTCACTGGCAGGTTAAACTGAGCTTCCTGTATACTATTCTTATTGCTTTTATGGTATGGGAAGGCAACCGATACCTGCATTTTTCACTAAGAAGCTATTTTGACTGGCATAATAGGCCGGTACGCAAAATTGCGGTAATGCTTCTTTCCATATCCTTTTACACCATACCGGTTTCCGTACTGATGCTTTCGGGATGGTATACCATCTTTTCAGATGACAAGCCCAACCGCCAGGTTATTATTACGTCAACACTGATCATCATGATCTGCGTTATTTTTATTACACATGTATATGAAACGGTTTTCCTGGTAAAGGAATCGGAAAATGAAATGCTCAGGAACGAACAATTAGAAAGAGCAAAAACAGAGGCAGAACTGGAAGCGTTAAAGAGCCGGATAGACCCCCATTTTATTTTTAACTCCTTAAATACGCTTTCTCATCTTATAGAAGAAAAGCCTGCGAGGGCCAAGCTGTTTAACGATCATTTAGCCGGTGTTTACCGTTATATCCTGCAGCATAAGGAGCAGGAACTGGTGCTGCTACGGGATGAAATACATTTTTTAAACGACTATTTTTCCCTGCTGTGCATACGGTTTGAAAATGCCGTTCACCTGCAATCAGAAATAGATGAAGCACAGTACGAAGCCTGGCTTATTCCGCCTATCTCTTTGCAGTTGTTAGCCGAAAACGCGATCAAGCATAATGAGTTCTCCGACAGCAGCCCTTTGGTTATTCATATACAATGGAAGGAAGAAAGGTTAATCGTGCGTAACAGGCTGCAAACAAAAGAACAGAAAAGGGAATCTTCAAAAACCGGTTTGAGCAACCTGAATGAGCGTTATAAATTAATTACAGGAAAAGAAATTGCAGTTGCTGCTACGGATGATTATTTTGTTGTTGAATTACCGCTACTCAAAATGACGTAATATGAAGGTTATTATTATTGAAGACGAAAAGCCGGCCGCTCAAAAACTGCATAAAGCCATTTTGCAATGTAATGGTAATATTGAAGTATCCGCCATTTTAAGCAGTACCAAAGCAGCAGTAGAATGGCTGAGGGAAAACGGGTTGCCGGAACTGATCTTTCTGGATATTGAATTATCCGACGGACTGTCTTTTGGTATATTTGACAAAATCAACATCACCTGCCCGGTGATATTCACCACCGCCTATGATGAATACTGGCAGGAAGCTTTTGAGCATAACGGCATTGACTACCTGCTTAAACCTATACACCAGCATAAGCTGGAAACCGCATTGAAAAAATATGAAACGCTGAAAAACTATTTTACGCTCAGCTATGAAAAACTGATACGCTGGCAACCTGAAAGCAATGAATATAAAAAACGGTTCCTGGTAAAAAGAGGGTCAGATTATATAAGCATCAGAACGGAAGATATTTCCTGTTTCTATGCTATGCATAAATTAGTGTGCCTGGTAGATAACAAAAATCAAAAATTTATCCTTGATCAATCGCTTGCCGGTATTGAAAAGCGATTAGACCCTTCCCGGTTTTACCGGGTAAACCGCAAATACCTCGTTAATATGACGGCCATAAAGCTGCTGAAAGCTTATCCTAAAGGTAAAATAAAGCTGGAGGTAGCGCCGGCGGTTAATGAAGATATTATTATACCCCAGGAAAATGTAGCTGCGTTTAAAGAATGGATAGGCCGGTAATACGCCTATGCTCAATTGTAACATTTTACAGTGCAACGCGTTATACCATATGGCTGTCTGTAAGATTAGCATATAGCCGCCGGGTATGGCAAAACATTAACAAAACGCACTACAAAAGCAATCCCCGATTCGGTAATTTTAAATTAAACTAACGGTTATAAGTTTTGTCTTACTATTACACTACTAAATGTTTACAATATGAAAGCATTTTACACCATAATAGCCGCCCTGTTTTTTAGCATGGCATTGCCCTTTGCGGCTACCGCTCAAAATGAATGGCCTAAAACCATTACCACACAGGATGGCCAGTTGATAAAAGTATATCAATGGCAGCCCGAATCTTTTTCAAACGGAACATTGCAGGCAAACGCTGCTATATCCGTTAGTGAAAATGGAAAGAGCGAACCCTCGTTTGGAATGATCTGGTTAACGGCCTCAACAAACAACAATGGCCAACAGGTAATTATTCGTTCCGTTGAGGTAAACGCCATCAGGCTCCCTAATGAAACTGATGAAAATAAGCTGGCAGCCCTGCAAACCAGCATTGCCGGTGGCATGTCGAACAGGAATATCTCCATCGCTGCAAGCGAAATCAATACCGCTTTACAAACCACGCAGGAACAGCAAAAGATTGCCGGCGAGCTTAGCAATACGCCGCCAAAAATCATATATGCCGACAAGCCTTCCCTGCTCATTGTAATAGACGGGGCGCCCAGGTTACAGCAAAACAGCAACTGGGGTGTGGAAACAGTGGTCAATACGCCTTTTATTATCGTAAAAAGCAGTAACAAATTTTATCTGTATGGAGGCAAGCACTGGTATGCTGCTCCATCAGCTACCGGGCCTTATGCTATTACAACCAGTGTTCCCTCCAGCCTCGAAAAAATACAATCGGAAATTGCACAGGCTAACAAAGACAATAATGCGCAGCAGGAAGAAAATGATTATGTGATTTCCAATATCATAGTAAGTACGGAGCCTGCAGAACTCTTACAGTCGAACGGCGAACCCAATTTTACACCCATACAGCAAACCAACCTGTTGTATGTAAGAAATTCCTCCAACGACATATTTATGGATGTTGCCAGCCAGCAATATTATGTATTGCTTTCGGGCCGCTGGTATAAATCAACAGCGTTAAGCGGTAAATGGAACTATGTGGCTTCCGACAAACTGCCTGCCGATTTTGCGAAAATACCGGAAGGGTCGCCTAAGGACAATGTATTGTCGAGCGTGGCAGGTACACTTGCAGCCAGCGATGCCGTGATGGATGCACAGGTTCCGCAAACGGCTAAGGTTGACCGCAATAATGCAAATGCTGACATTCAATACGACGGCAATCCCAGGTTTGATAATATTGACGGTACGGATATGGCTTATGCCGTTAATACGCCGGATTATGTAATACGCTGGAGAGGTACCTATTATGCTGTAGATAACGGCGTATGGTTCCAGTCTTACAATGCAAACGGCCCCTGGGTAGTAAGTACTGTCCGTCCCTATGCTGTTTCGCTTATTCCCCCGCGTTACCCTGTATATGCCATGAAGTATGTGTATATATATGATGTAACGCCCGATTATATCTATATGGGCTACACACCCGGGTACCTGAATACTTTTGTATACGGGCCTACAGTGGTGTATGGCACAGGATACTATTACCAGCCCTGGTATGGAAATCATTACTATGCCCGTCCTTACACCTGGGGTTTTAATATGCATTACAATCCGTGGACCGGATGGGGCTTTGGATTCAACTATAGCACAGGATGGTTTAACACGGGTATAGGAAACTATAGCGCCTGGGGTTGGGGCGGATGGTGGGGTCCGGCTATATACCGCCCTTCCTATTGCTGGACACCTTATTATGGCGGGTACAGGCACGGTTATTACGGCAACAGCTATTACAGGAGCAGAAATACCGTTATTGTAAATAATATCAATGTTTATCACAATAACAATATTTATAATCACCGCAGGGATGTGGTTACAAGAGACAACCGCAGGCCCGTGTCATACAACAGAAACGCGCAGTCGGCTCCGGTAAGAAGATTTAATAACGCACGTCCTGCCGAAAGAACTGCAGGCCGGAATACCAATAGCAATGCACGTCCTGCTGAAAGAAGGGTGAGCACCACTCCCGGCGCCGTTACTCCGCGCAACCCATCCGGGCGCAGTTCAGATAACCGGGCCAGCGGAACGGTTACCAATCCGAACACAGCACGGCCTTCCAGGAACCTTCGTGAAGCTCCGGCAACCGGCAATACAGAACGCGCTACACCGCAACGACCTGCAAGAACAAATAATACAAACAACAGTAACCCTGTGAACAGGCAACTGGCTGAACGCAGGGAAAATACAACACCGGCGCCTGCTATCAGAAGAGAAACCGTTCGCCCCCAGACGCAACAACCGGCTATACCTGAAAGAAGAGCACCCAATACCGTTAGTGAAAGAACGCAGCCTGCACGCAGCAATGTTGAACGGACACGGCCTTCTACTGCACCACAAAGAATAGAAAGTCCCTCCCGTGCTCCTTCCTCCGGAAGCGAAAGCAGAAGCAACAGCAGGCCTTCAGGCAACAGTGAAACACGTGCAAGAAGAGGATAATTTTCTTAATATTGGGCCTTAAGGCACGAAAAAGAGAAAGAATGTATGTATATTCTTTCTCTTTTTTATTAAAAATGATAGCTTTGTGCGAATTTCCAGCCCCTGAAACGATTTTAATCATTTTCATAACATATCTTTACCAATAACATCTCAAAAAACAATTCAAAATGAAATTGAAGTATTTTTTACTCTTGGCCCTTGCTCCGGCTTTTCTGTTTTCCTGTGTAAGCAGTAAAAAATTTAAAGCGGCACAGGCTCAGTTAGATTCTCTGAACCAGGCTCACACAAAGCTACAAGGTGATTTTAAAATTTGTGAAGACGACAAAGCAGAGAATGCCCGCAAAAATGCAGCTTATCAAAGTGAAATTGAAGCACTGAATAAGCAACTCGCATTTCTTAAAGAAAACAACACTACAACGTTAAAGCAACTGGAAGATCTTTCTGTAATCTCCAGTGCCCAGGCTGAAAGCATAAAGAAATCGCTCGACAATATCGGCGCAAAAGATGCTTATATCCAGGATCTGCAATCGGCTATGGCCCGTAAAGATTCACTGAATATGGCATTGGTGATGAACCTCAAAGGCGCTATAGGTAATTTAGATGACCAGGATATTAATATTAAAGTAGACAAAGGCGTTGTGTTCATTGATATTTCTGATAAATTATTATTCAGAAGCGGCAGCTACGTTATTACCGACAAAGCAAAAGAAATATTGGGTAAAGTAGCACAGGTGCTGAAAAACCAGCCGGATCTTGAATATATGGTTGAAGGGCACACCGATGACCTTTCATACAGCAAAGGCGTATTGGTAGACAACTGGGATCTGAGTGTTAAACGCGCTACCTCGGTAGTAAGAGTGCTTCAAAAACAATATGGTATTGCTCCTGCCCAGCTAACCGCAGCCGGACGCAGTGAATATGTTCCTGTTGCTGATAACAATACAGCAGAAGGAAGAGCAGCCAACCGCAGAACAAGGATCGTTGTACTTCCGCAATTAGACCAGTTCTTTAAACTGCTTGAACCTAAGCAATAAGTTATTTTATTATAGTATTTTTTAAAAAGCCATCCCATTATGTGGATGGCTTTTTGCTTTTGGTAAAATTATACCA
Source organism: Agriterribacter sp. (assembly GCF_035445465.1). NCBI lineage: Bacteria > Pseudomonadati > Bacteroidota > Chitinophagia > Chitinophagales > Chitinophagaceae > Agriterribacter > Agriterribacter sp. The sequence goes on along the minus strand of NZ_DAOMQT010000004.1, from coordinate 129,579 downwards.
ACAAACCCTGAAGTGTATAATACTTTAGGGAATGGGCATTGGTCTTTATTTTCGGGTAAATTTAATTTCCATATTCTTGAATTCTTTGCCATCCTGCTCTATAAACATCTCCATTAATTGTGTATTGTCGTCTATCCATTTAAACGTTTCCCTTACCTGCAATTCATTACCGATAGACGGATCAACCAACGTGCCGGTAAAATGAATCGTTTTCATTTGGGGATCCCATTTGCCTTCCATATGCATAATGCCGGTACCCATATTGTCTATCCAGGAACTTTGAAAAATTTTCTTTGCATTATCATAGCCCATTAAACCATAGCCTTCAAACGGCTGTCCCATAAAATTAGCAGTATGCTTTGATTCCTGGTAGCGTCCGCCCATTATCATCTTATTTACTACAACACCATTGCTGTTGGTGGGTGTTGCCCCGGGAGCCACCCAGGTTGTTATTTCCTCATTCCATTCTCCATCGTCTTTTGCAAGCATTTGATGTATTTCACCCGGGGTCATATAGGCCATCCAGGCTTTAGTGGCGGCATCATCCTGGGCCATTAACCGGCCGCATGAAATGAGCAAAAAAATTGCGCAGCAACTGGTAAATATCTGTTTCATAAAATGTGTTTTCCTAAAGTTACAAAATCACTTTGCCATTTTTTAGTGGAAAACAGGGTGGTGTTTAAAACAATTGCAGGGGTTTAATTTGTTTAAAAAATAAACATGTAATTTGCCGTAGTTCTATAAATTCATAACATGAAACAATTCTTCTCTTTAAGCTCATGCATTTCCCGCGTATTCGTGGTTATTATTTTTTGTACTTCGTGCACACTGGCGCAGCAGCCAAAGCAGTGGGTTACGTATGCCGGAGGCGAAGGGCCGGGCAAAGGAAAACATATTGTGCTGATCAGTGGCGATGAAGAGTACCGCTCTGAAGAAGCGTTGCCCATGCTGGGTAAAATACTGGCCCGGAAATATGGATTTAAGTGCACGGTATTGTTTGCTGTTGATCCTGCAACCGGTTATATCAACGTGGAAACGCTTGATAATATTCCCGGATTGGAAAATTTGCAAACCGCCGACCTGATGGTGATCTTTACCCGGTTCAGAGAATTACCCGACGAACAAATGAAATACATTGATAATTATATACGGCAGGGTAAACCGGTTATGGGATTACGTACTGCAACACATGCTTTTTACTATAAGAAGAATCCAAATAATCAATATGCAAAGCATTCTTTTAATAGTAAAATAAAGGGTTGGGAAGATGGTTTTGGAAGAAGAATTTTGGGTGAGACCTGGATCAATCATCATGGTAAGCATGGAAGCGAAGGCACGCGCGGATTAATTAATGGCATACTAAAAGATGAAAAAAATCCTATTCTCAACGGTGTTGCTAATATATGGGGGCCAACAGATGTATATACGGTACGAGAATTGCCGGGTGATTCCAAAGTTCTGGTATATGGGCAATCCACCAATGGATTATCGTCAGACAGTAGTGTCAATCTCAATAAATCCATTATGCCGGTATCGTGGATCAGAACTTACCAGGGGGAGAATGGCCAAACTGGAAGGGTTTTTGCCAGCACGATAGGCGCTTCCATTGATTTTAAAAGTGAAGATCTTCGCAGATTGTTTGTAAATGCAGCTCTTTGGTGTACGGGTATGGAAAGTAAAATTCCTGAAAAAGCTGATGTAGGTGTTATAGGAGAATACAATCCTACTATGTTTGGGTACGACTTGTTTAAAAAAGGAGTGCTTCCTTCCGCATATGGGCTAAAATAATACAGGTCAGTCCCCTTCTGCTCTTAACGATACGTATACCATATCGGCAACGGCAGGAGGAGCCTTTTCTGTTCTTACCGAAATCTTGATGTTGGAAAGCAATATTTCTACTTCATAATAACTTCCCCCAAAATATACCGCGTTTACCTTTCCTTTAAGCGCGTGCGTTTCACTGCTGCCCATTTTTAAAGCTTCCGGACGTATGAATACCGCTTCGTTATTGATTTGATTGCCCGGCAAACCTAAAAGAGCTTTTACCCGCGCATCGCGAATGACATTACAGGTGCCGAACAATTCGGCCGCATAAGCGTTAATGGGAGAGCGGTAAATTGCTTTGGGCGATCCTTTCTGGATGATTTGCCCTTCCCTCATTATAAAAATTTCATCTGCCCAGGGAAGGGTATCACCGGGATCATGCGAAACCAGCGTGCAGGTAATATGGAGTGCTTCGCTAATATCACGGATAACGGACTTCAGTATATTTTTATGTATCAGGTCAAGGTTCGAAAAAGGCTCATCAAGTAATAAAAGTTTGGGTGAAGTGGTAAGTAACCTGGCCAATGCAATTCTTTGTTTTTCTCCGCCCGATAATTCATCCGTTCTCCTTTTCAGTAAATGACCGATCCTGCAAACTTCATATAAATCCGCTGTTTCTCCGGGCAATAATGTGTTTGCGTAACTCAGTATCTCTTCTACGCTGTAGTTATTGCGCAATTCAAATTGTTGTGACAAATAAGCAACTTCCGGATGTCCCGGTATCAGTTTTTCATAAGGCCCTTTTACCCTTTTATTTTCAAATAATACTTCACCCGCATCAGCCTGAATCAATCCTGCGATAATTTTCAGTAAGGTGCTTTTTCCTGATCCCGACGCGCCTGCAATAGCAATTTTTTGTAACTGTTGCTGGGTAAAGCTAACATCCTGCAATACAACATCAGATCCTTCCTGCTTGCGGATTCCCGATACTTTTAATAGAACCATATAACCAGAACAAAGTTTTTAATACAGCATTAAGTGTGGCGTCAGGGTTTTAGGCTATACTGTTTACACAGAAGGGGCTTATCATTTCAGGGCAAAGATAGCATTTGCCTTTCGTGTGCGACTAAGTAAGCAGATTTAATCCGGGAATCCTGTTATAGTTTGCACCATCTGTCTGTTTTTTTCCGAACTTTCTGTAAGTAACAGTATTGATACTTTCAAACAGCAGTACATGAAAGAGATTATCAATTGCGCCGCTTATGCAGGTGGTCAAAAGCTTGCCGATATTGAATTAAATAAAGTACATGATATCCTTAAAGAAAAGGATAAGTTCGTATGGATAGGGTTATATGAACCATCTGAAGCAATACTCAGCAAGGTGCAGGATGAATTTAATTTACATGACCTAGCTATTGAAGACGCACACCGGGCACACCAGCGTCCTAAAATAGAATTATATGGCGACTCCATCTTTGTGGTGCTTCGTACGGCACAGATGAACCAGGAACGTCATATTGAATTTGGCGAAACCCATTTTTTTGTGGGAATGAATTTCATTGTGAGCATACGGCATGGTTCTTCTGTTCCATATACCGAAGTAAGGTCGCGTTGTGAAACAATGCCTGAGCTGTTAGGCAAAGGCCAGGGCTTTGTACTATATGCCATTATGGATTTTATTGTTGACAAGTATTTCCCGGTTGTAGAGGAGCTCGAACAGGAGTTAGACGTAATTGAGGATAAAATATTTAAAGCAAAGCCCAGCCGGGAAACTACAGAACAGATATACGAATTAAAGCGGGAATTGCTGGAAGTAAAAAGAGCGGTGTCTCCCCTGATAGATATTTGCAACCGCCTGATGCGGTTTGATATCAAAAGCATATCAACTGAAACACAACCTTATTTCCGCGATATTTACGACCATGCTGTACGCATTAATGAAATGATAGATAATACAAGAGAATTATTAAATACTGCACTGGAAGCCAACTTTTCTTTAATATCCATATCTCAAAATGATACTTCAAAAAAGTTTGCGGGATGGGCTGCGATCATTGCTATGCCAACAATGATCGCTGGTTTTTATGGTATGAATTTTAAATTTATGCCTGAGCTCGAATGGCATTATGGATACTACGCTGTAATTATTTTAACCATTGCTGTCTGTAGTCTGCTCTATTATTTTTTTAGAAAGTCAGGATGGTTATAGCAGGCAAATACAGGCATTTAGCGGGTAGAATACAAAGCACCAAAACAAATAACTGGCACCAAATGAAAATACAGATGCTTCGTTACTCAGCATGACAGGGAAATCCGAAGCATTAAATCTTAAATCCGAAACGATAAGCCGGATTAAAACGGATACTCCCTGGGCCCTGCAACCTGTAACCTGAACCAATCTTAAATCTCAAATTTCAGATCTTCCCCCTCCCTTTTCTCGGGCCGCATCTGCGGAAAGAAAAGCACATCCTGTATGGAAGGCTGGTTGGTTAGCAGCATGCACAAGCGGTCTATGCCGATGCCGATGCCGGCGGTAGGTGGCATGCCGTATTCCAGCGCTCTCAAAAAATCGTGATCAATGAACATGGCTTCTTCATCGCCACGCTCCATAAGCTTTACCTGCTCCTCAAAGCGTTCACGCTGGTCAACAGGATCATTCAGCTCACTATACGCGTTGGCTATTTCCTTACCGTTGATCATGAGCTCAAAACGCTCTACCAGCCCCGGCTTACTGCGATGCTTTTTGGTTAGGGGGCTCATCTCCACGGGATAGTCAATAATAAAGGTGGGTTGTATATAATGCTTCTCGCATTTTTCACCAAAGATGCTGTCAACAAGCTTTCCGCGGCCCATACCCGGCGTAGTTTCTATATGCAGCTTTTTACAGGTATCTCTTAAAGCCGCTTCATCCATTTCACTGATATCAATGCCCGTGTGGTCTTTTACTGCATCGTAAATGGAAACCCTTTTAAAAGGCGCTTTAAAATTTAATACTTTATCACCTGCGGGCACATCGGTAGTATTGTGTAAAGCAATAGCAACCTGTTCCAGCAGGTTTTCCGTGGTATTCATCATCCAGAAATAGTCCTTATATGCCACATAAAATTCAAGGATGGTAAACTCGGGGTTATGCGTACGGTCCATCCCTTCATTCCGAAAGTTCCGGCTGAACTCATACACCCAGTCAAAACCGCCAACGATCAGCCTTTTCAGGTACAGCTCATTGGCAATGCGCAGGTACAAAGGAATATCCAGCGCGTTGTGATGCGTTATAAAAGGACGCGCCGCTGCGCCTCCGGGAATGCTTTGCAATACAGGTGTATCTACTTCAAGCGCCCCATGTTCATTTAAGAAATCGCGGATGGTATTGATCATCAGGGTACGTTTGGCAAAAGTGTCCCTCACCTGCGGGTTGATGATCATATCGGCATAACGCTGGCGGTATTTGAATTCCGGATCGGTAACAGCGTCGAAGCTTTGTCCTTCCGCTTCCTTTACTACCGGCAAAGGCTTGAGTGATTTGGAAAGCAGGGTAAATGAAGTAACGTGGATAGAGGTTTCACCCGTTTTGGTAATAAAGCCATATCCTTTTACGCCAATGATATCACCAATGTCTAATAATTTTTTCCATACGGTATTGTATAGTGTTTTGTCTTCTCCCGTGCATATATCATCACGCTTTACATATATCTGTATCCTGCCCGAATGATCCTGCAATACGCCAAAAGAAGCCTTGCCCATATCCCGTATGCCCATGATACGCCCGGCGAAGCTGATATCTGCAAAATGCGCTTTGTGTTCCTCGGAAAAATTCTTTTTTATCTCCGCTGCGGTATGGGTAACAGGAAAAGCATCAGCAGGATAAGGATCAATGCCCAGCTTTTCCAGCTCCTGTCTTTTTTCTCTCCTGATGATTTCCTGCTCAGACAAATGTTGCATACACGTTTACATTTCTTTTTTCAAAAAAGTGGAGCAAAGGTACTGGTTACACAGAAGCCTGCAAAGATTTTAGTGTTGCAGTTCCTGCAGCAACAACTTCACCGCTTCATCGGGAGTAACAGGAGTGTAAGAAAAGCGCCGGTTAAACTTGCTGCTGTCAAAAAAATAATCACGGTCATACTGGTAGGTCATTTCTTTAATTTCTTTCAGCACGGGCATAAATATTCCCAGTAATCCCAGCATGGTAGTTGATAAAGTGCTATAGCGCGGCTTGGCGTTCAGCGCTTTGGCAATGAGCTCAATCCATTGCCTGCCGGTTAATTTGCTTTGATCTGTTGGTAAATGCCACACCTGGTTAAAAGCATCGGACGTATTGCCTAAAATGGCCGTTCCGTTTGCTGCATCGGCTACAAAAGTAAAGTTGTGCACCTTGTTTGCATGGGCAAGCCAGTTTGCTCTTTTACCTTTCACCAGGTTGTCTGTAACCAATTGATGCAATACGCTGGATTTGCCATTGGTGAAATCCGCCGACCGGGCAATAAGCGCAGTAAGCTTTCCCTGCTTCACCTCGTCCATCAGCATGTCTGCGATCTGCTGGCGGATTGCTCCTTTTTTACTGGTAGGGCGAACGGGTGTTTCTTCCGTCATGTGATGCAGGTGATCGCGGTCGTACATATATACATTATCGAAGAAAACCAACCGGGCATTATATTTTTTACAGGCATCAATCACATTACGCATAGTAACCGGCCAGCGTTCCTCCCATATTTTTAAACGGTAGGGAAACCCAACGGTAAGATACACTACTTCAGATCCGCTTACGGCTTTATCCACCGCTGTTGCGTCTGTAATATCAGCGGCAAACAGTTCATCGCCGGCATTTATTTTTTGAGGTGTGCGGCTTACTAAACGGATGTCATCCGTGAAAGCAGGAAGTATTTTTGCCAGCTCAACGCCTATGGAACCTCCCGCGCCTAAAATAGTTTGCATGATATGCCCTGTTTGTAAAATAAAAATATAACCCCCCGGCGCATTTCATAAACAGGTTAAGTGGTGGCCTTACTTTCGGCAGTAGCCGCTTCAGAGGCCAGGCCTGTTTTATGCTTTCCGTTACTATGATGCAACTCGTTAATCAGCTCTGCCACCAGCGAGGTCCACCCGGTTTGATGAGAAGCGCCCAGCCCGTTGCCGTCATCGCCATGAAAGTATTCATAAAACAATACCAGGTCTTCGTTTTCCGGCTTTTGATAAAACCAGTTATGCGTTCCGAATAATTTCCGTTTTCCTGTATCATCTTTCTTAAAAATACTAATTACACGTTTCGTAAGCTCATCCGCTACCTCGCCCAGCGATAATTGTATGCCCGAGCCTGTTGGGCATTCCACTTTCAAATCATCGCCGTAAAAAGCGCCGTACCGGCGGATAGATTGTATGATTAGGTAATTAATGGGCATCCACACCGGTCCCCGCCAGTTGGAATTACCTCCATAAAAATCGGAAGTAGAATCTCCGGGGTCGTATTGTGCGGTATAATGAATGCCGTTGATGGTAACGCTGTAAGGATTTTTTTCGTGATGCTTCGACAATGCGCGAATACCTCCTTCGGACAGGAATTCATTTTCATTCAGCAAATGTTCCAGCAGATACACGAGGCGCTCCCGCGGTACGAGCGACAACAGCATGGCTTCTCCGTCGCTTTTTTCTTCATTGGGCCAAAACTTCCCATTTTTTTTACGGTAATTTTCAAACCAGCCAATGCGCTTTTTAAAATCACTTAATTTATCAAACACCTTTTTTTCAATGGTAGATACGGCAAATAAAGTGGTAAGTCCAACAATGGATTGTATACGCAACTGCAATGGCTCAGAGCCGGCTATGGATAATGTGTCATAAAAAAATTTATCTTCTTCATTCCACAGCCCATGCTCATTAATGGCTTCCGCGATCAGTACGAACTGCTCAAAAAACTTGGTGGCGGTATCTTCAAAAGCTATATCATGCATAGCGATCTCCAGCGCCATATCCAGCATATTCAGCGCATACATACCCATCCAGCTTGTGCCATCGGCCTGCTCCAATTGCATATTGCTGCCCAATTGCGAACTGCGGTTAAACACACCAATATTATCTAATCCCAGGAAGCCGCCTTCAAAAAGATTATTACCACTTACATCTTTGCGGTTCATCCACCAGGTAAAATTGATCAGCAGCTTTTGAAAAACTTTCTTTAAAAAAACAATATCCCCTTTACCATCCTTTTTCTTTTCAATATAATATACCTGCATGGCGGCCCATCCCTGCACGGGAGGGTTAACATCGCTGAAGTTCCATTCATAGGCGGGCAATTGTCCGTCCGGCTTCATATACCATTCGCGCATGATCAGCAATAGCTGGTTTTTTGCAAAACAGGGATCGGCTACCGCCATTGAAATGCAATGAAAAGCAAGATCCCAGGCCGCATACCAGGGATATTCCCATTTGTCGGGCATAGAAATAACATCTTGGTTCTTAAGATGCTTCCAGTCGTGATTACGCCCGTTTTGTTTGCCTGCATTTACCGGGGTAATGCCATCGCTTGTAGTAAGCCACCGCTCTACATCGAAATGATAGTATTGCTTGCTCCATAGCAAACCTGCGAGCGCCTGGCGCTGAATTTTAGCCATATCTTCATCCATTCCCTCAGGTAATATAGCGGCATAAAAATCATTGGCTTCATTTTTTCGGGATACAAACACTTTTTCAAACCCCCTGTCAAAAGGCCTGTCTGCGAGTTGATTGGTGAACCTGCAATAAATGGTTTTTGTTGCGCCGGCGGGAATTTTTAATTTGTATACCGGGGAAAACTTGGTTCCCGATTTTTTATCGCGCAATGCCTGGAGGTTCTTCCCTTCAATGATGGCATCATGAAAAGCATCTTTTACAAAAACAGTAGCATTGGGTGTTTGATTTACCTTCTCCGTATTGGTTTCATTTTCAGTAAACAAACAATCATCCGCATTTTGAAAATACAGGTAATAGTTACCCAGCTTATAATGGGAGGCCTGCACCGCGTTTTTATTCAGGTACTTTATTTCCGGTTTTACATCCAATCCGGTGTAAGTCCAGCGGTTATAAAACCAAAGGGTGGGTAATACGGTTACAGGGGCTGATTTAGCCGCACGGTTGGTAACATCAATTTTAATGAAAATATCCTTCGAGCTTTGTTTTGCATAGGTAACCTTAACGTCAAAGTATTCATTATTATCAAATACACCGGTATCTAAAATTTCATATTCGGGTTCCTGTTTTGAACGTTTCCCGTTTTGCTCCAATAAATCTTCATATGGAAAAGCCTGCTGGGGGTACTTGTATAAGTACTCCATGTAATAATGCGTGGGCATATTATCTAAGTGATAGTATAATTCTTTTACATCCTCACCATGATTGCCTTCGCTGTTGCCCACGCCAAACAGCCGTTCTTTTAGTATCCTGTCTTTACCGTTCCACAGTGCTATACCAAAACAAAGATTTCCAAAGAAGTCGCAAATGCCGGCCAACCCGTCTTCTCCCCACCGGTAAGCCCGGCTGTGCGACTGATGAAAAGGAAAGTAATTCCAGGCATCGCCATTCGTGCTGTAATCCTCCCGCACGGTTCCCCACTGGCGTTCACTTAAATAAGGCCCCCATTGTTCAAGCGGAACCGGTTTTTGCGCATTAACGGAAAGACGTTGATGTTCTGCAGTCATAGCCTGTATTTATAAGATGTACACCGGGCTGATCGCCTCTTTTTGGATACATGCGGATACATCTCAGTATTAAGTAATCAGTTACAGACAAGCAATCTTTTATAGAATACCTGGTATTGGTAAATGAAAATACAAAGCAAAACTAACGGTTACAGCGCATATGGATAAAATTAAGCGTTTGGGGCTTATATATCGGACTGATTGTAGGATGCCAATCCAATTAAAGATTTTTCACCCGACAAAATATTCCACTTAAAGATGTTGACCTTTTTCAAATTCTCCGATATAGTATCTAACAACTTAAAACTAAAGAAATGAAAAAACTAAGCAATGCCGTGTTAACTTCTTTTCCTTTATTATTGATGTTGACCATGGTTAGCCTGTCCTGTTCAAAAAAAGACGGGGCCGGTGATGGTCCAAAAATCAGCAGCATATCTCCGTCAAGCGCATTGACCGGTGCAACAATTACTATAGCAGGTAACAATCTTTCAGGTTCGTCTGTAACTATCGGAGGCATTGGCTGCCAGGTGGATGACAATACTTCAACAGCTATCATCACCTCTATTCCGTCCGGAGCGACAACAGGTGAGCAGCAGGTATTGGTTCAGAATTCGCTGGGTAAAGCTACATCAAAGATTACCGTAACAGGTGCAGGTGCAGGCCCGGTAATTACTTCTATAACTCCGGCGGAAGTGGCAGTAGGGCAAGCAATAACGATCAGGGGTACGGGCCTGTCCAATGCAGTTGTTCAAGTTTATAAGAAGTTAGCGACCGTAACTGCCAATACAGCTACCAGTATCACAGCTACCGTACCAACAGGCATCCCGGTAGGACAGGCAGCAGTAGATGTTACAACCTCTCTTGGCTATACCGGAAGTACTGTTATTATTAAATAACAAAGCGAACGCTCCGGAAATGGCAGGTTAAAGCGTGGTACAGGCACTCAGCTCCATTAATTTGAGATGCCCGGCAATAGTTTGGAAATTTATCATTTTTTATCAGACTTTTGGTGTTGCCCATGCTTCCTTAACTTTTAACCTGAACAGGAATGGTAACACTTTGTTTTGATTTTGGTAACACAAGACTTAAATATGCTGTATTTAACGGGCGCGATCTGCAATCTGTAGAAGTATTGGATGACGCGGAGCCCGATACCATTACCCGGCTGGTGCGGCAAATTCAACCTCAGAAAAGCATTTTATCTTCTGTAATCAACCATAACAGGGAAATGGAACGTATTTTGGCAGCGCATTCAAAATTTCATTTACTCACCAACCTTACCAAACTGCCTTTTACTGCGCCGGTTACAAAGCCGGAAACGATTGGCGCCGACCGGCTGGCCTTATCGGCCGGAGCTACTGCTTTTTTCCCGGGTAAGCATAATCTGGTAATAGGCTTAGGCACCTGCATCACCTATAATTTTATTAGCAAATACAACCAGTTTTTGGGAGGAGGCATCTCCCCCGGAATGGAAATGAGGCTTAAATCGCTAAGGGATTATACTGCCAAATTACCTTTGGTAAAGGCCGATTGGAACTTTCCATTGGTGGGATATGACACAAAAACCAATATAACCAGTGGTGTAATACTGGGTATGGCAAAAGAAATTGACGGCATAATTGACGCATATTCAGAGCGATATAACAACTTTAACGTGCTTTTAACCGGGGGTGATTCACCCTTTTTTGCTCAAGTGCTGAAAAATAAGATATTTGCAGACCCTCATCTAATTTATAAAGGCTTGTATGCGATCAGTGAGTATAATAACTAACTGCAGAATATTTTTTTTGTTCAGTGTGGTTTTATTGATAGAAAATAGCGCTTCGGCACAGGAAAATTCTCCCTATTCCCGGTATGGCTTAGGCGATATTGTACCCAGCCAGAATATTGTAAACCGCGCTATGGGAGGAGCTTCGGCTGCATATTATGACCCCGTAACCGTAAATTTTATTAACCCGGCATCCTACGCCCGTTTAAAATATACCACATTTGATGTGGGACTTGACTATACGGGCCGTACCCTGAAAGCTACCGACCCGGTTCGCACGCTGAATTCAGGCTATCTTATACCATCATATATCCAGGTGGGCTTCCCCCTATCTAAAAAAAATAACTGGGGCATGAACATTGGATTGCGCCCGCTTACCCGTATCAATTACGAGCTGCAACAAACTACACGCCTACCCGGCATAGACAGTGTGCTTACTTCCTTTAGCGGACAGGGAGGCTCCTATCAGGCTTACATGGGAACCGGTATAGGCAGCAAACATTTTACGGTGGGCATTAATGCGGGTTATTCATTTGGCAGTAAAAATTATGTTACTGAACGGCTTTTTATCAATGACAGTGTTTTATATGAAAAGGGCAAGTGGGCCGACAGTACTTTCTTCGGCGGCATTTTTGTACATGCGGGAGCGCAGTATTCAACCCGTATCAGCAAAAGCTTCACGCTTAAGCTGGGAGCATACGCCCAGTTCAAAAACACATTGAATGCCTCCAGGAATATAATCAGGGAAACCTTTGAATACAACGCCTCTTTGGGAGAAATCCAAAAAGACAGCGTATACATTTCAAAAGACAATAAAGGTAAAATTATAGTGCCTGCTACCTATGGAGCGGGCATTACTATTGAAAAAGACCTTACCTGGTCGGTGAGCGCTGAATACAGTTTGTCGCAATGGGCGGATTACCGGTATTACGACCAGAAGGATGAAGTAAAAAATAGCTGGCTGTTCAGGCTGGGCGGCTCAGTGATACCGAACTATAAAAGCACGAGCTACTGGGCACAGGTACAATACCGCGCCGGGTTTTATATAGGCCCTGATTACATTGCCGTTAATAAGAGCCTGCCGGTATATGCCGTTACTTTTGGCGCTTCCTTTCCCGTTCGTAAGTATGGATACAGCTTATATTCCGGCCAGTACACCAGCGTTAATACCGCTTTTGAGATCGGCGCCCGCGGCAATAAAAGCAATTCCCTTCGCGAAACCTTTTACAGGATTTCCATAGGCTTATCTTTAAGCGATATATGGTTTATCAAACGCACATACCAATAATGCGTACCGCCAGGGGTAGAACACTTTTTATGTGTGCTTCTTTTTCTATACTGCTCTTTTTGGCGGCCGGATGTGAAAACAGCGAGCAGGAAATAAGAGAACTTACAGAAAAGAAAATAGGAGTTGACGAAGCCAGAACGATTGAAACCTATTTCAGCCAGGCGGGTAAAATGCGGGCCAAGCTTACCGCACCATTAATGTACCGCTACCAGGATACATTACCGAGAGTGGAATTCCCTAATGCCTTACATGTTGATTTTTACAACGATTCCCTGCAGGTAGAAAGCATATTGGATGCCTTATACGGCCGGTATATTGAAGGACAAAAAAAAATGTACCTGAGAGACAGCGTGGTGGTTATTCAGCAATTTAACCAGGATACCCTGCGTTGCGAGGAATTATGGTGGGATCAGAATAAAGAAATATTTTATACCGATAAACCCGTGAAGATCACAAAAAAAGACGGCACAGTTCTTCCGGGAAAAGGATTAGAAGCTTCACAGGATTTCAGGAATATTAAGATCATTAATCCTTCACAGGGCATATTACCTGTTCCGGAAACCGAATTCACCGGCGGTGTTCCTGCGTCAGACAGCTCCGCTGTTCCCGACAGCAGTCATCCCGGGAACAGGCCGTTCCCGGCTCCTGATTCCTCCGCACAAATAAAGGGCCTGTCTCAAAAGCAATATTTTGCCACGAAAACACAAAGAAAATAAAACGGGAAGATCAGGACTTTGTGCCCTTGTGCCTTAGTGGCATATCTTCTATACCGGCCCTTTTGAGGCAGCCTCTTGCTCATAACTGAAGAAGCCTTATGGATTTGTGGTGAAAACAAAGTTATTGCCACTATATTTCATCAATGATTTCTCGCCCGCCTACCGGAGGTCTGCCAGCGTGCACAGCGAAGCAGCGTACGCAACATATGCTTCTTTGTGACCGCCGCAACGCTGCGTTCTCTGCGTGAAATAGGATTTTACATAGATTACACGAATACCAAAAAACGTATTCGTGCATTCGTGGCGCACTTTGCCTGTTATTCATTACCGGAAAACGCTTTTCCTACTTTATCAAAAAAGGTTTGCAGCTCCTGAAACGTATTTTTAAATGCGGGAATCATTACGCCTAACCCCTCTAATAAAGCAGGTGCTACCCCTGCAGTAAGCGAATAAGCGCGGCTGGACAACAAGGTTTCCACACTGATCAACTGCATCTTTTCGGCATAAAACAACAATATACTCCCCACCAGCACATACATACCGGCATACAGCAATGCGCCGCCCAAACGGTTCACCCAGCCCAATAAAGTAAAGTTGAATATATTTTCTATTGCTTTGCCGGCCCACTGTACCAGCAATGCCACTATGCCAAATACAAGTATAAAAGCGATCAGGGGTAGCCATTTGGCGTTAATGCTGGTATGTTCCTGCATGTATACCGCCACTACCGCCGATAACTTTAATGCCGCCGCCAGGCCAATGATCCAGCCGGCAAATGAAAACAGTGCCATTACAATGCCCCGCATAGCCCCTTTGATAAGGCCTGCTACCAGCATTACAAGAAAAGCAATATCTATCCACATGGGTTATAGCATGGTAAAGGGGTTAGTGTTATTTTGCCAGCAAGCCCCTTACTACTGCGCTGATGGTTTTGCCATCTGCCTGACCTGCCAGTTGCTTAGTTGCGGCCGCCATTACTTTGCCCATATCCGCAGGTGAAGCAGCGCCTGTTTCAGCTATGATTTTAATGAGCGCCGCCTTTAGCTCCGCTTCGCTTAGCTGTTTGGGCAAAAAAGCTTCTATCACATCAATTTCTTCCTGCTCTGTTTGGGCAAGGTCTGAACGATTTTGCTGCTGATAAATTTCGAGGGAATCTTTGCGCTGCTTCACCAGCTTCTGCAATAATTTCGTTTCATCCGCTTCAGCCAGCTGCCCTCCGGCGCCTTCGGATGTTTTAGCGATAATAATAGCGGCTTTAATGGCTCTTAACCCGCGCAGCTTATTTGCATCTTTAGCCAGCATAGCAGCCTTGATCTGATCATTTACGATTTGCTCTAATGCCATAGTGTATGTTTTTATATTGTTAGTGCTGTATCAAACGTGAAACGGGAGAGGATAGAGGTGAACAGGCAATAGGCAATAGCGAATTCCACTCGTCTCACATTTCACTTCTCACCACCATTCACCACCTCTCACTTTTCACGATAACTTACAGACATTTTTTGATTGACTTGCCACCAAATAACATGGGAACTGCTTAACTTTTTTCCAGTAGCTCTCGCGATTTTTTATGAAAGTCGCCTGCAAATAATTTTATGGCTTCCACCAGCTCCGTTTGTCCGGTAGCCCTGCGATAGGTATCTGCCATGGTCATCAGTGTCTGGTAAAAAAAATCACCCATTTCGTCTACCATCATTTCTTTGGTCCACAGGTCAATACGCAGTGCGGATTTCTCCTGCCCGTCCCAGAAAGCCAGCATCATTGCTTTTGAATGCTGCGGCTCTTCCGCGCTGCTGCTACTGGCCTTCCAGGAAATCTGGTGAGGTATTTTATCCTGGTCGAGTGTTACGTCAATCGTAATTGTTGATTTTTGCATGACTACTTTGTATAAAAATGATGCAAAGGTAAGCGGATTTATGCGGTAACCACCTGCTGAATATTATTCCAGAGCCTTTGCATCACCGTTTCTTCACTGAGCGGTAAAACCTGTTCTTTTCCTTTACCGGTAAGGGCATGCCTGAACTTTTCATCTTTGTACAGCTTCACCATTTCACCGGCAAGCTTTTGTATGTCTGCAGGATCGCAATACAATACGGCATCACCGCCTGTTTCGGTAAGCGTAGCAGTGGCTGCAGCAATAACGGGCGTTCCGCATTGCAGCGCTTCCGCCAGCACAACGCCCTTTCCTTCATCTCCGGGAAAATAGATCATTGCCATGCAGGATGCCAGTATAGCCGCATATGTTTTTTCATCCGGCTTCTCTTCCATGATAATTACATCACTCCGGTACCGGTATGTTTGTAACAATTCCTGCATTTTTTTATTACCGGTAAGATTTCCCAATATAATAAAGCGCATATTGCTTTGCTGCCATTTTTTGAATTGAGAAAAAGCTTTTAATGTATTGATAATATGATGATGGGGTATGGATGACAGGGGCATCAAAAAATATTCCTTCCCCTCTGTATATTTACTTTTGATGGCTTCCCGTTGTTCCCAGTTAAGAGGCTGGTATATTACACCGGGCGACTGGGGCAGCACAAAAACAACAGCTTCTGCCACACCTTCTCTGCCCAGCTTTTGCTTCATCAAAAATGATGAAACAATAACACTGCATCGCTTACCACCATATACATTCCTCACAGCAGCTTTTATTGTTTTACGATCTGCTACATCTGATATAACCAGCATTTGAGGAGTAGGAGTTGATATGGGTTTCCCGTTGAGTGTGATCAATATGCCCGCTCCGTTTTTTTTAATTACAGATGCAACTTTCCGGTTATGCCATAATTTATTTACCGCCCGGGCGAGGAAAGGTACAGGTAGGGAAACAGATAATCCATTGCCGGGCAGGGAAAGATTGTTATCACAGGATAAAAAAATAAAAGTAGCGGTGCTTTGCACCTGGCAGAGCCTGCGAAGGATATGGTGAATGAAGCCCTCAAAGTTTTTCTCCTTTGGTAAAAACCGTTTACCCCCGTTTATGATCACTTTCATGATTTACAATTGTTTAAAAGCAACACATTTTTAAATGTCTTTGCCCGCGCCGGTATGCAGTACTTATTTACCGTAGCAGGCGTTATTATTGTTGTATTGTTGTAAAGGTAATCCGCTTGTTTATTCCCGGTAAAATATCATTGATGGAGATCTGATACCGGCCATATCGCAAAACGGGTTCCTTTTGTATCCAAACCTATTGTAAACTAAAATCCATACCTATGAGGCTTAGAATTCTACGCATTTGCTTCGTTATAGTATATGCTTTGCTGAACTGGAATAAGGTATCACTCGCACAATGCCCCGGCGGAGGCCCACTGCAAACCGTAACGTACAATTACACCACCAACTTAGCCAGTTTAACTGATGTGGTTTATTCCCCTTACAAATTTGATCCGGCAATGGGTACGCTTATGGGCGTTGACCTTACCGTATCTACCTTGGGATATGCACTTCTTGAAGTGATTAATGATGTGGGGGCATCTATAACCTACAAAATAACTTATTTCAGAACCGATTATATAACAGGCCCGGGACTGGGTTCTGGTATTGTGCTTGATACTATGATCGTATTTCCTAATATTGATATTGGCGCCAGTGACAATCCCGCTGTGCCAAGCAGCGACCCACCGTGGAAAAGCAATGGAATCAATGCTGACTATTCCAATTACTGGGGTACTATACAGGCTGCGCCGGTACATGAAGATGAGGATGGTAATGCCACACCCCGTAGTTTCAGCCAAACCATTGCCCCATCCGATTTTGGCTTATTTACCGGCCCCGGGCCGTTGATTTATAACTACGATGTTGTGGCATCCCTTCTGGCACAGGGTATTGGCGGAAGGTATACCCAAAGAATCGTAACCCTGAATACCGAGGTAACGATCAGCACTACCTATACCTATTGCCCCATGAGTATATTACCCGAAGGAAAGTTAACGTTTTCGGCACGCAAAACGGATAACAGCAATATTGCATTAAGCTGGATAAAAGAAAAAGAGGAAACCGGTATTACCTATATACCTGAAGTAAGCATTAATGGCTACGATTTCAGCAGCATCGGCGCCATGGAAAGTCAGCAGCCCGCCTCGGCAGGTACCGTAGTAAAATATGAATTTGATTATGCTGTTCCCAAATCTGCCGGCGGCAAGCTGTATTTCCGCTTAAAGCAAACAGATGCCAGAGGCAAGGTGCAGTATTCGGCTATTACTTCGGTTACTGTAGAAAACCTGCAGGAATTGGCGCTTACCGTATTTCCTAACCCTGCAGACAGGCAGGTTAACCTGCAATTCAATAGCATACAAAAACATGGCCTGCAGGCAGACCTGGTAAACAGCGTGGGGCAGATTGTAGAAAGAAACCATATCGCTCCAAACGGCTCACAGCAATATGCACTCACCTTTACGAAGAAACACCAGCCGGGCATATACTTTATACGGGTAACCAATACCGCTACCCGAACCCAGTATACCAGCCGGTTAATGATCAGGTGACCTGTGATGCGGTCGGCACCCGATGAAAGGAGGGTCAGACCGCATTTCCGGGCTTCGGGCCTGATCAGATCCCAGGATCGGATGGCTGATAGCCTGAAGTCAGGCATTCATTAAACCTATATTCCTCACAAAAGAGCTGGCATATCCCAAAAGTTGCCAACTCTTTTGTATTTTTACCAACATTTGAACTTACACATGGAATATAATACAACAAGGAATCATCTCATTATGCGCGAATATGGCCGTCATATTCAAAAGATGATTGATTACGTAATAACGATTGAGGACAGGGAAAAGCGGCAAAAAAATGCCCATGCACTTATTGAACTGATGGGCTTTCTAAACCCGCATCTGAAGAATGTGGAAGATTTCAGGCATAAATTATGGGATCATCTTTTTTTAATCTCCGATTTTAAGCTGGATGTTGACAGTCCGTACCCCATTCCAACACGGGAAACCTTAAAGCCCAAGCCTAAAGTATTACCTTATCCTAAAAGGTACCCCAGGTATTCGCATCTTGGAAAAAATCTTGAAATCGTTATAAATAAAGCTTTGAAGGAAGAAAATCCGGAGAAACGTTCGGGTTTTGCCAATTCTATCGCTTATTATATGAAGCTTGCCTACAACACATGGCATAAAGAGCTGGTACATGACGATGCTATCCGCAGCGAATTGAATGCCATTACCGATGGGCAGCTTGAATTTACCAATACACCATTTGTGAAGGCTTACCGCGAAAGAGACAGCAGGGAGGGCAACCGTTTCCAGCGCGGGGGCGGCAAAGGCGGCGGTTACCAGCAACGGAATAACGGGGGTAGCGGCGGACGTAGCGACCGCAACGGCAAGAGCGGAGGAAAGCATTATAAGAAAAGATTTAAATAAACTGGTAATCCTGAAAATAAAAGAACCCCGGCAGTATGATCACCATGCCGGGGTTTTATATTTGCACTCATTACATTGCATATGCATTCATTTGAAGTAACAGGCGGGAAAAAGCTGAAGGGCGAAATAATACCCCAGGGCGCCAAGAACGAGGCGCTGCAAATTATTAGTGCTGTACTGCTTACCCCCGAAACGGTAACCATACATAACATACCCGATATAGTAGATGTGAACCTGCTGATAGAGCTCCTTGGGGAAATGAATGTGAAAATTGAACGCCACAACCGCCATTCCTGTTCTTTTACTGCAGATGATGTGAATATTGATTATCTCCATAGTGAAACCTATCATCAAAAAAGCGGCAGGCTGCGCGGTTCCGTTATGCTGGCCGGTCCCTTACTTGCACGCTTTAAAAAAGCTTTTATTCCCAAACCGGGGGGTGATAAAATTGGCAGAAGACGACTGGATACCCATATTATTGGATTCGAAAAATTAGGCGTACAGTTCGATTACCACCAGGAAGACGGGTTCTTTCATCTTAAGGCGCCTTTGTTGAAAGGTACGGATATGCTGCTGGATGAGCCTTCCGTAACCGGAACAGCTAATATTTTGATGGCAGCCGTTTTGGCAAAAGGCACTACCACTATTTACAATGCCGCCTGTGAGCCTTACGTGCAGCAGCTATGCAAAATGCTGAACCGGATGGGAGCGCGTATAAGCGGCATAAGCTCTAATTTGCTCACCATTGAAGGGGTAGATCATTTGGGCGGAACCATACATACCCTGTTGCCCGATATGATTGAGGTAGGCTCTTTTATAGGACTGGCAGCTATGACTCAAAGCGAAATCACCATAAAGAACGCCGGCATAGCTCACCTGGGACAAATACCGGATAAGTTCCGCCAGTTAGGTATTCAATTGGAATATAAGGGCGATGATATTTATATTCCCGAGCAGGAGCTTTATGAGATCCAAACATTTTTAGATGGTTCCGTAATGACCATTTACGATCATCCCTGGCCGGGCTTTACACCCGATTTGCTGAGTATTGTGCTGGTGGTGGCCACACAGGCCAAGGGTTCGGTGCTGGTACACCAGAAAATGTTTGAGAGCCGCTTGTTTTTTGTTGATAAGATTATTGATATGGGCGCACAAATTATTCTTTGCGATCCGCACCGGGCGGCAGTAATAGGCCTGGGGCGGCAGCATCACCTGAGAGGCATTACCATGAGCAGCCCCGATATACGTGCCGGTGTTGCGTTACTAATTGCAGCCCTCAGCGCCGAAGGCAAAAGTATTATACAGAATATTGAACAGATAGACAGGGGATACCAATATATTGACAAACGGTTGCAACAGTTGGGAGCGCAAATACAGCGTATCTGATGTATCATTGTTTCGGGTGCTGCAGTTCCTCCCGGTTAAAAATATTTCTTACTCAATCATGAATCAAAATAAGATCATTATTATTACGGCGCCATCGGGTGCAGGCAAAACCACTATCGTGCAATACCTGTTGCAGCAATATCCCAAGCAGCTTGCATTTTCAATATCTGCCACCACCCGCGAGCGCAGGGCAAATGAAACCGATGGCAGGGACTATTATTTTTTGAGTAAGGAAATATTCCAGCAGAAAATACAGCACAACGAATTTGTAGAATGGGAAATGGTATATGAAGGAAAATATTACGGCACTTTACAATCGGAGCTGGAACGTATCTGGAAAACCGGCAGAATTCCTGTATTAGACATTGATGTTAAAGGCGCATTACATATACAGCGCCGTTTCCCGGAATCTTCTTTTTCTCTTTTCATTCAACCCCCTTCGGTTACAGAATTAAAAAGAAGACTGGAAAGCAGGGGAACAGAGACCGTGGAATCGCTGGAAGCAAGAGTAAATAAAGCCGCTTACGAGCTGTCATTTAAGGATCATTTTAACTACACTATTGTAAATAATCACCTTGAAACAGCCTGCCACGAGGCGGAAAAGATCATTACCGGCTTTTTCTAATTCGGAACATGATCCGGCCAAACCATATTGGAACAGCGCAGGCTTTGGGTGATATATTTCAACTTATCAATTAAGCATACAACACGGTATGCTCCTATTCCGTTCTCCCTGTATAGTTAAAAATGGCACATATTAAAATAATTGTAATAAGCGGTAATATTTCTATTTCGTGTTATTAAACATTATTAATCAATTTATTATATTTGAGTACGTATGACTGATGTAGATATATTAAAATTAGTCGGTATCATTTTAACCTTGCTGCTGGTTGGTTTTTTTGCAGGCATTGAAGTAGCTTTTGTATCTGCTAACAAGTTTTCTTTTGAACTCAAGAGAAAACAGGGCTTACGCAGCGGGAGAATATTATCACAGCTACTTGAACAGCCGGTAAAGTTCATAGGAACCACTTTGGTAGGCCTTAGTTTGGCCGTGGTAATATACGGATTGCTGGTAGGAGAATTTCTGTCGCCGTTGTGGGACTGGATTGAGCTGCATCTTGCCGCATCATTTTCGGCATATGTAAAATATTTACGGCTTATTTTTGAAACCCTGCTTTCCACTTTAATCCTCCTTATTGTTCAGTTTTCCTTTAAAGCCGTATTCAGGGCAAAAAATGATTCTGTACTATCTATTTTTGCCCAGTTAGGCATACTGGATTTTTTTCATAGCATTCTTTATCCTATTGCTGCTTTTTTTATCAGCATTTCTGAATGGATACTTACTTATTTGTTCAACATCCGGATATCTGATCAAAAGAAAGCCGCCATCTCCCCGGTGGATCTTGAACATTTTATTCAGCAGCATAAAAATCAGTCGGACGGCGGACAGGATATGAATGCCCAGCTTTTTGAGAATGCATTGCAGCTTCCTTCCGTTAAAATACGCCAGTGCCTTATACCACGCAAGGAGATCGAATCTATTGAGATAAACATGTCAATACACGACGTAAAGCAAAAATTCATTAATACTAAATTAAGCAGGCTGGTAGTATATGAAAACAGCATTGATAATATCCGGGGATATATTCACCAGATTGAACTTTTTAAAAACCCACCCGATATACAATCTATCCTGTTACCCATACCGGCGGTGCCCGAAAGCATGAGTGCGATGGATCTGATCAGCAAATTCACCAAAGAGCAAAAAAGCATTGCCTGGGTAGTAGATGAATTTGGAGGCACCGCGGGCATTATTACCATGGAAGACCTGCTGGAGGAAATTTTTGGTGAAATACGTGATGAGTATGATACGGATAAATTTGTTGAAAAGCAAATAGCTGAAAATGAATTCATTTTTTCGGGCAGGCTGGAGTTGGATTATTTAAACAAAAAATTTCATCTTGATTTTGGCGAAACAGAATCGGAAACCCTTTCGGGCTATATCATCCAGCACCACGAAATGATACCGAAGATCAAGGAAAGGATTATCATTGACAGTTATGAATTTGATATCATTAATGTGAGCGATACCCGCATTGAGATGGTTAAAATGAAGCGGCTGAAATGAGGGAACGGCTCATGGTGAATGGCGAAATGTTAACCCACAACCTCAAACTTGCAACCTGCAAGCTGTAACCCCTCTCCATCTTCATCACCACCTGTCTGCACTTGCCGCTTCTATGTCCTGCTTATACTTTTCCGGTATATTGCCATTGAGGAGGCAGCCGGGTTGCAGCGATGGAAAGATATCTTCAAATGTTCTTACTTCATTCATAAATACCCGCCGGTAAATATGCGAGCGGGTTAACTGTTCCTTTTCGCCTACCCCCGCTGCGCTGCAGAGCTCTACAAAAGACTTCACCGTTTCTTCATGGTAATTGGCAACCCTGTATTTTTTATCTTTTACTACTAAACCCACCGTTAATTGCGGGTTCTGCGTGGCAACGCCCGTAGGGCACCTGTTGGTATTGCATAACAACGCCTGTATACACCCAATGGCCATCATCATGGCCCTGGCGCTATTACAGCCATCTGCACCCAGCGCTAGTGCGCGGAGTATATGAAAGCCTGATAAAATTTTTCCGGAAGCAATTACTTTAATATGCTGCCTTATACCAAATCCTATAAGCATATTATGCACAAAAGCCAAACCATCCATCATGGGTGCTCCCACGTAATTGGAAAATTCCTGGGGGGCAGCGCCCGTGCCTCCTTCCCCGCCATCTATCGTTATAAAATCGGGGTAAATATCTAACTCCACCATTGCTTTGCATATTCCCGCAAATTCACTTTTCCTGCCTACACAAAGTTTAAAGCCAACGGGTCTTCCCTCACTCCATTCTCTTAGTTGTTGTATAAATAGTATCAATCCTTTAGGGGAGCTGAACGCACTGTGGAAGGGTGGTGAAGCCACTGTTGTGAAAGGCTGTACATGCCGGATAGTTGCAATTTCAAGCGTATTCTTTTTGGCGGGTAAAATGCCGCCATGCCCCGGTTTGGCGCCCTGCGAAAGCTTGAGCTCTACCATTTTAATTTGCGGTCTGTTCACATTTTTCTTAAACACTTCTGCCGAAAAATTACCTGCCTCATCCCGGCAGCCAAAATACCCTGTTCCTATCTGCCATATAAGATCGCCTTCCTGTTTAAGATGATAAGCGCTTATGCCTCCTTCGCCGGTGTTGTGTGCAAAGCCTCCTATTTTAGCGCCTCCGTTCAGCGCTTCAATAGCATTCGGGCTTAACGATCCAAAGCTCATTGCCGACACATTTAAAATGCTGGATGAATAAGGCTGTTTGCAGTCTTTATTGCCAATAAGTATTCTCGGATCGTGGTTTAAGCTGTTAAAATCCTTTGGTGCAATGGAATGGCTCAGCCACTCGTACCCTTCTTCATATACATTTAATTGCGTACCAAAAGGCATCGTATCCATTTCCCGTTTGGCCCGCTGGTATATGGTGGAACGGTCAATACGGTTAACAGGCCGTCCGTCTATATCCGATTCAATGAAATACTGGTACATTTTAGGCCGGATGTCTTCCATCCAGTAACGCATGCGCCCTACTACAGGATAATTGCGCATAATAGAATGCCGGGTTTGAAGCATATCATAAATACCCATAATAATGAGCAGCACCACTATAATAAAAGTTATCAGCCACCACCAGCTTACTGCATAGGATAATAGGCCTGTTACCAGCAAACTGACAAAAGCGGTAATAATAAACACCTTTCTCATGCTTTTTTTCAATTTGATTGTAGCAAATGTATTGAAATAAAGAGGGCAAAAAAAGGAGGGTACATAGCCGGGAAAAGAATCAATAAAATACAAAGTCTGAAGCCGGAAGCTCTAAATCCGAAGGATGCAATCAGATCAGCTACGGGCAATACAAAGAAAGCAGTATGCAGCCTGTCGTTAGTCGTTACAATCTGATAGCTGAGGACTGATGGCTGATAGCCGTAAATCCGGAACGAATGCAACCGTAAACCACGAATTAAAAAATCCGGATAGTCTTATTATATATATTTTTATTTTTTGGCAGAATCCCCGTACGTGATTACCTTTGCCGCCATCATGTTGGCAATGACAAAACATACAAAACGCACAAAGAAACAATTCCTGGAAAGGAAAGGTTAAGGAGTGTATTGTATGACCGAATATATTCAAAGGCCTTTCCGGAACAGGGAAGGCTTTTTTAATGTGATGTATCAAAACTAAAACCATAAAACAAATCAAAAATGAAAGTTGTAGTAGTTGGGGCCACAGGATTAGTAGGCACTAAAATGTTACAGGTTCTTGCGGAAAGAAATTTCCCGGTAACGGAATTATTCCCCGTTGCCTCGGAAAGATCTATTGGTAAAGAAGTGGAATTTAAGGATAAAAAATACAAGGTAGTAAGTGCTGCCGGTGCTATTGCAGCGAAACCTGATGTGGCTTTGTTTTCGGCTGGCGGAAGTACTTCCCTGGCGTTAGCTCCTCAATTTGCCGCAGCAGGCATTACCGTTATTGATAACTCTTCTGCATGGCGCATGGACCCTTCTAAGAAATTAGTGGTGCCCGAAATTAATGCCGATGCCCTCACAAAAGACGATAAGATCATCGCTAACCCCAATTGCTCTACTATACAAATGGTAGTGGCGCTTAACCCGCTGCATAAAAAATACAACATACAAAGAATTGTAGTAAGTACGTACCAGAGTGTTACCGGCACAGGCGTGAAAGCCGTGGAACAAATGCTGGGTGAAAGAAACCTTGCGGTTAAAGGAAGTAGCGGCGAATACCCGATGGCCTATAAATACCCGATTGACCTGAACGTTATACCTCAAATTGATGTGTTCCTTGATAACGGGTATACTAAGGAAGAGATGAAAATGGTGAATGAAACCCGCAAAATATTAAGGGATGACAGTATCCGGGTAACTGCTACCACTGTTCGCATTCCGGTTATGGGCGGGCACAGCGAAAGCGTAAACATTGAGTTTGAGCAGGATTATGATTTGAATGAGGTAAAGGAAATACTGGGCAGGGCGCCTGGTGTAGTGGTAGTTGATGACCCTTCTAATGCCCTGTACCCTATGCCTAAAGATGCGTATGAAAAGGATGACGTATTTGTGGGAAGGCTAAGAAGGGATGAATCGCAGCCCAACACACTGAACATGTGGATTGTTAGCGATAACCTCCGTAAAGGTGCGGCAACCAACGCGGTGCAGATTGCGGAGTACCTGGTAGCTCAAAATCTATTATAACTATTACCCGCATTACCTAATAAATGAAATAGAGCTATACTCCCTGGGGTGGCATAGCTTTCCTGACATCTTAAATACTTATTATTAATATCATATGGTATATTCATGTATCCGGTTTTTTTTAATATAAAAAAACAATATCTTTAAATAAAGCAGTTGCCATGACTAAAGTGTGGTAATAATAGTATGCATCTTATGCGGTCTTGTGTTTTCGTAAAGAAAGAACTATTGCTCATTACTAACAGCCTTTATTAATCCAATACCTATAGCGACCCCTGCTTAACCAGCGGTATATAATATACTTGCTGGTTGGAAAGCAAGTAACATTCCTTATAATTTTGTATGCTACAGAATTTTGTGGCCGATAATATAATTCTTAAGTCAGTTCCTGACAGGGAATGAATTGGAGTTGTATCTAATTTAATACTTGACTGTTTTTATGAGATTAACTTATTACCATTCTGTAGACGGGCTAAGGGGAGTTACGGCATTAATGATAATTGCGGGGCATTTTTTTACATTAAAGAGATCGATGAATTCTGTAGCCCTGCATTCTATTTTCGAATTTTGTGGCACAGGCGTTTCATTGTTTTTTTTGCTATCGGGTTTTTTTATTACAAGAATACTTTTAAAATCACTTGGCTCTGAACACTACTTCAAAAATTTTTATGTAAGAAGGGCGTTGCGGATATTTCCTCTCTATTATTTTGCCCTGGCGGTTTATTATATTACTTCCAGAATTTTCGGCATAGGATTTCAATATTCAGCATCATCTGGTAGTCAGGCTTATTATTATTTCTTTCTTCAAAATATAGCAAATACTTTTTCATGGAAAGCCTCCGGCCCCTATCATTTCTGGTCATTGGCGTTGCAGGAACACTTCTATTTATTTTGGCCGGCTATTGTCTATTTTTTTTATAAAACAACAGGAAGGAGATTGCTATTTGTTTCAGTATTGCTACTGCTTCTGCCGTTACTGGTACGCTACTTTATGCTTTTAAAGGGGTATAGCATCAATCATTTTACCTTCGCCAGGCTGGATCAACTGGCACTTGGAGGGATATTAGCTATTTTAGAAAAGAACAAAGTATTAACACAAAAAAACCTGAAGTATTTTATTATCTGCATTGTAAGCGGTCTTGCACTTACTGCCTTTGCCCAACTTAAGCTCTCTTCGTTTTATTTTGAGCTTTTGAAACATAATATTTTAGGTGTCCTTTATTTTGGTGTTATCGGTTATTGCGTCATTAATGAAAACAATGGTTTTCTTACTAAAGCGATAAAACAAAAGCCCTTAATGTATTTGGGGAAGATAAGTTTGGGAATGTATGTATGGCATGTGTTAGTCGTCTTCTTTATCAATCATGGCAGTTCTACCGGGTATTCACTTTTCGATTTTTTAATACTCGTTGGCATAACCACCTTATTAGCATCCATGAGTTATTATTGGCTTGAAAAGCCTTTCCTCCAGCTTAAAAATCGATTTGTTTAATCAAAGATGGAATTGCTGCTTACACACGCCACACTATAGCTATTTGAAACCTTCTTACAGGCATCTACAATATATTGCATTAATCCCTAATGTAGCATATGTAATATCCGGAAAGAAGTAATAGCATGAGCGTGTGAGTTGCTTTATTCTTCTATGGCTCGGTTCAAAAAATAAATCAGTGGTTGTATAGCGCTGAAAGCGCTTACGGTTTGCTTTAGCAGGGTTGCGGAACTTAAATCCGCATCATTGATTTCCTGCATGGCAATCCAGCTTTTAAGCTTAAGGTAGGATGCAGCAGGATTGTCTTTAGCATATCCTTTGGGTACATTCACCAAAGTGATTTCCGGTTCGTTATCCAGATCGCCGTAAACTGTTTTAAACTTTTTTGCTGTGATGATTTTTTTGAATTCAGGCCAGCAATAATCAATTTCCTGTCTTATTTTTTGTGTTTCACCGGGCATGGGCATCCAAATGCCGCCGCCTATAAAACTATTGTCGGGCTCAAGGTGAAAGTAATACCCCGCAAAAACGGATTTTTTGCCGCCACGGTTAATACTGGCTGCAAAATTTTTTTTGTATGGCGTTTTATTTTTGCTGAACCGGATGTCCCTGTTAATGCGGAATAAGCATTGCTTAGCAATTAAAGGAGCAATGGAAGGATCAGATTTACCAAATGCATCAATTACAGATTGAATAAAATCTTCATAGTCTTTGCGGGCGGTTTCGTATTCTTTTCTATGCAGATCAAACCAGGGCTTATTATTATTTTTTGCAAGATTTTTAAGGAACCGCACGGTAGCAGGTTGTATCATGGGGTATGTTTAATCTATAGTGCAACATTATAATTTAGTTTCAAATATCAAATTTGATATTGTTTCCGTTCGTTTTCCATCACTTTACTCTTCCCCAGTTTTCGCCGCTTTTAATCCTGTATAGCGTCATTTCGCTCACTGCATATTTTTCGGCAAGCTGCTTATAGGTGAGTTTACGTTTGGGGTCGGCAATGGTTTTTTTGATGGCGCTTACCTGGTTCGTATTCAGCTTCAGCCCCGAGGAGCGGTTAGCCTGAATTTTTTTATAGGCGATCTTGGCAGGGCTTTTTTGCTGGTGGCGGCTTACCTCGCTTAAAGTAGCCCATTTAAGGTTGGAGGATTTGTTATCTGTTTTATTGTAGTTGAGATGAATAACAAACTGGTGCCTGGGTGAGGGTTTTTTGCAAAATAAACGCGCAATCTCCCGGTGAATATAAAGGGTACCCTTGTTGTTGGGCCGGTGCAGGTTCAGGCTTCTGTATCCCGTGGTGAGCGATCCGCTGAGCAACTGCCCGTCTGCATAAATATCATCAGTATAGCTGGCTATTTTGCCATAGTTAGAGACAGCGTATTTCTTACGAAGCTGCTTCCATCCGGAAAACTGTAATGGCTTCCATGTTTCTCCGGGAGTTTTCTTTATCATAAGGAGATGTTTTTAGGTATTATAAATTTAATAAATTAGAATGGCTTCGCATATTTATTTTTATACCCATACTTTCTGCCATGGTTACCCTATGTAAAGCTCCTTATACAGCCGATCCGTTGATCATGCCCAAAAACGCCTCTTCATTAATGATTTTTATAGTTGCTATCTTCTTTGCCTTTTCAAACTTGGAGCCTGCGTCTTCTCCCACAACTAAGTAGTTCAGCTTACTGCTCACGCCGGTTAAAATGGCTCCGCCGTTTTCCTCCACAATGGCCTCCGCTTCGCTTCTTTTAAGCTTGTGGAGCGTGCCTGTAAAAAGAAAGGTTTGTCCTGCGAGGTTACTGCTGCTATGCAATGCTTTCTTTTCATTTTTAAGCTGCAATCCTATATCTTCCAACTGGTGCAGCATTTGTATGTTTTGTTCATTATGAAAAAACTGGTATACGCTTCCCGCCACTTTAGGACCCACATCTTCCAGCTCCTGTAATTGCTCACCCGTAAACCGGGTATAATCCAGCAGGTGATCAACCCGTTGTGCCAGCACTTTAGCCGTAGTTTCACCTATATAACGTATGCCCAATCCGTATATCAACCGGTGTAGCGGTTGCTTTTTGGAAGCGGCTATAGCTGCCTCCATATTCGTTACGCTCTTCTCTCCAAAGCCCTCCATTTTCCGGATCTTTTCAAAAGGGAGATGATAAATACCGGGAATATCCCTGAGGTAATCAAGCGCATAGAACTTTCGTACAATTGCATCACCCAAACCCCGTATATCCATAGCATCCTTGCTGTTGAAATGAATAATCCGTTCTACAATCTGTGCCGGGCAGTTGTTACTGTTGTTGCATCGCCATACCGCCTCATCTTCCGGCTTCTCCAGGGCATAACCGCAAACCGGACAGTTCACCGGAAAGTGAATGATCGCCTCATCACCTGTTCTGAGCTCAGGAAAGGATTTCACTACCTGCGGAATCACATCACCCGACCGTTCTATTAAAATAGTATCGCCCAATTGCAGGTTCTTCTCTTTAATATATTCTTCATTATGCAATGAAATGCTGCCTACGGTAACGCCCCCCACCTGCACGGGATCAATTTTTGCCACAGGCGTAACGGCCCCGGTTCTGCCTACCTGAAATTCTACCGCCATCAGCTTGCTGGTACCCTGCCTGGCCTTAAATTTATAAGCGATTGCCCAACGGGGATGGTGTGTGGTCATACCTAATCTTTCCTGTATTGCCAAATCATTTACCTTAATCACCATACCATCAATTTCATAAGGCAGTTCATCCCGCTGTTTTTCGAAAACTTCGCAGTATTCAATAATGGCAGATA
Organism: Agriterribacter sp.; assembly: GCF_035445465.1. Lineage (NCBI taxonomy): Bacteria > Pseudomonadati > Bacteroidota > Chitinophagia > Chitinophagales > Chitinophagaceae > Agriterribacter > Agriterribacter sp. The sequence goes on along the minus strand of NZ_DAOMQT010000004.1, from coordinate 100,029 downwards.
TGCCTTTAAATACTTTTTTTTCTTTTTCAGGGCTTCTGAACCCCAGTTCCCACAACATTTTTAAGGAACCGCTATGCGTTTGTAAGGCCGGCGGAGCACTATGTTTTGGCAAAAGACTTACATCGCTTATATGATACAGGAATGCTTCTAAGTTCCTGCGGCTTACTTCTCTGGGGTCTTTAATCCGCAATGAGCCTGCAGCGGCATTACGCGGATTAGCCAGCCTGTCTGCCCCCTGTTCTTCCAGCATATCATTATAGGCTTTGAAATGATTTTTATTCATCAGCACCTCGCCCCGGATTTCAATTTGTTGTATACCATAAGCCGAAAAATTTGCCGACAGGGGTACCGATCTGATCTGCCGGATGTTCGCAGTAATATCATCTCCTACCACGCCATCGCCCCTGGTAACGCCACGCACCAGCATATCGTTTTCATATATCAGTGAAATACTGGCCCCGTCGAACTTGGGTTCAACGCAATATTCCATTTCACTTAAACCACTAAGTTCCTTTGCTTTACGGTCAAAATCAATCAGGTCGGCTGCATCGTATGAATTATCGAGCGACAGCATGGGTACCAGGTGCTGTACTTTGGGGAAATCTTTGATAAGCCCTTTGGATACCCGTTGTGTGGGAGAGTCTGCCGTAATGAGTTCCGGGTGTTCCTGCTCTGTTTTTTCCAGCGCCTTATACAACTGGTCATATTCTGCATCAGCAATAAGCGGGTCATTCATTATATAATAGCGATACTCGTGAAAGCGCAGCACACTGCGCAGTTCATTCATTTGTGACGCATCAATTCCTTCACCGGTATGTTTTAAAAAAGTTACGGTTTGCTGCTGTAAATGCTGTGTTTGTTCTTTAGTATACATAGCGCATATTTTCTGCTGTAAAAGTAGTTCAAAGCAGTATAAGCAGCATAAGGTTAGCCTGTATTATCTTTTTGATGCATAATGGCCGGGGTGTTTTAATTTTATGCTTTACCCGCACAATTGGTTTTTATGAAATTGTTGTATTCCCTAATCGCAGTATGCAGCATACTATCCTGTAACACCAAAAAGAAGGTTGATCTTATTGTACACCATGCAGTGATCTATACCATCGACAGCAGCTTTAGTATAGCAGCGGCTTTGGCAGTAAACAAAGGGAAAATAGTGGCTGCCGGCAGTAATGAAGCCATCCTCGAACACTATACTTCAGATAATATAACAGATGCAAAAGGGAAATTTATTTATCCCGGGTTCATTGATGCGCATGCTCACTTTTATGGCTATGCGCTGAGTTTGCAGGAAGTGGATCTTACAGGAACGAAAAGCTGGGATGAATGTATAGTGCGTATAAAAGATTTTGTAAAAACGAAAGCCGTTCAACCCGGACAATGGATCATTGGAAGAGGCTGGGATCAGAACGACTGGCACAATAAAGCTTTCCCTGATAAAGCCAGGCTGGATGCGGAATTTCCCGGGCATCCTGTTTTACTAACGCGCATTGACGGGCATGCGGCTATTGCCAGCCAGATGGCTTTAACCAAAGCAGGCGTGCAGCCCGGAGAAACGATAGCAGGCGGGCTCATTGAAGTGAATAAAGGCCGCCTTACGGGTATTTTAGTTGACAACGCGGTAGGCCGGGTAAGCGGCATTATTCCTGAACAGGATGCGGAAGTTATAGAAGCCGCTTTTAAACAGGCTGAAAACAATTGTTTTGCCGCGGGACTAACCACTATCGTGGATTGTGGCTTGATGAAGGAGCAGGTGAGCCGTATAGATACGTTGCAAAAGAACGGAACGCTCCGCATGAAAATAGTAGCGCTACTATCCGATAGCCCCGAAAACTATGATTATTATCTGAGCAGGGGTGTTTATAAAACAGACCGTTTGCATGTGAACGGATTTAAGTTGTTTGCGGATGGCGCATTGGGTTCAAGAGGCGCCTGCCTGCTGCAGCCCTACCATGACCGGCCGGACTGGAAGGGCTTCCTGCTCAGCAATGCGGAGCATTACAAAGAGGTGTTGCAAAAACTATACGATTCACCCTTTCAGGCATGCACACACGCTATTGGCGATTCTGCTAACCGTGCTATCCTTAAGCTGTATGCCGGTATCTTAAAAGGAAAGAATGACCGGCGCTGGCGTATTGAACATGCGCAGGTAATTGACAGCGCCGATTTTGACCGGTTTGGAAATTACAGTATTATACCTTCTGTTCAGCCCACCCATGCCACATCCGATATGTATTGGGCGGCAGACCGGTTAGGTGCAAACCGCATGAAAGGAGCGTATGCGTATCATCAATTACTACTGCAAAACGGGTGGATTGCCTTGGGAACCGATTTCCCGGTGGAAGATATTAGCCCGTTCAAAACATTTTATGCGGCGGTTGTAAGAAAAGACATACAAAATTTTCCGCCCAATGGCTTTCAAACTGAAAATGCGTTAACCAAAGAACAGGCATTGAAGGGCATAACAATATGGGCAGCCAAAGGAAGTTTTGAAGAAAAGGAAAAAGGAAGCATTGAAAAAGGGAAATGGGCCGATTTTATTATTACCGATACCGATATCATGCAATGCGATCCATCTGATATTTTAAATACACAGGTATTATATACTTACGTGAACGGGGAAAAGGTATATGAAAGTAAATAGGGCTTGCTTCTGTTTGAGCAGGCCTCTTAATAAACGGGGTGTCCCTCAATTCTAAAATCCTTGCTGAAGATCAATATCTCTTTAGAGCTTTTATCATTGCTCATGCCGTATTTCCAGTTGGGCGTAAGGATATGAAAGCCTTCATACATTTCCCTGATCGGCGCACAATCATTATACGATAATATCCAGTGTTCCCTTTTTTTTAAAATCTCCGATAGCCCTTCATGGTCAAATCCTTTATGGGCGTCGCCTTTCCTGCCATATAAGGAACTTCCGATCAGGTAGGGCGGATCAAGATAAGTGAATGCATGCGGATGATCTGCCAGCGATTGTTTGAAATCTCCATTCGCAACGGTTATATTCGGATTATAAAAGTTCCTGAGTCTTTCAATTGCAGATAAGGTAAACCGGGGATGGTGAGGTGACATGCCACCTGAAAGGGTGGAACCTGAAAAAGAAGAGCGGTTCAGCACATAATATACTGCCGCTCTTTGCAATTTGGTTTTGAAGCGGGTTTGTGTTTTCTGCAGGGCATAAAAGGTATCCTTAGGAAGGGGGAAATATTTTTCTACTGCTTTTGCCAGTTCTCCCGGCTTGGTAACAACACATTCCCAGAATTCCACAAGCGGGGGGAAAACATCGTAGCCATATACTTTGGTTCCTTTTGCCGCTATAGCCAGTTCAATGGAGCCACCACCAAAAAAGGGCGATAAAAGCTTGTCGAGCCGCTTCGGAAAAAATTGTGTGATGAAATCAACCCCTCTTGTTTTTCCTCCGGGGTAACGGAGCAGGGAACGGCTGGTGTAATTACCGCCCGGGCCAGTTAATGCACTATTCGACCATTCAGGCAGCTCATCAACTATATTTCCTGGTTTAATACTCCTCATGGCAATTCAAATTTCCCGGGAGTTGTAACTCCATCTCTAATTTACACAGCAAAGGGGCTGTCTAAAAAGTAATATTTTGCCACAAAGGCACGAAGCCACGAAGAAAATAAAACCTGAAGATTATGACTCTGTGTCTTAGTGGCATATCTTCTATACCGGCCCTTTTGAGACAGCCCCTTTACCCTATTATATTTTGGAACCAATATTATTTATTGCTTACGGTTTTTGTCCCAACTGCTTCATAAACCGGTAATGCGATGCTACCGCTGCGCCAAGTGAAGGATAATAGATGTATTGCAAACCAAACTGCTGACAGGTTTGCTGTACTATTTTACTAATGGCCGGGTAGTGCACGTGGCTGATACGGGGAAACAGGTGGTGTTCGATCTGGAAATTCAATCCGCCCACAAGCCATGAAAGGAATTTATTATTTGCCGCGAAATTGGCCGTGGTTTTTACCTGGTGGATGGCCCACTCGTTTTCAATTTTTTTAGGCTCAATACCTGCCACTTCAAATTCTGCATGCTCTACCACATGCGCCAGTTGAAATACCACCGCAAGCGTTAATCCCAAAACAAAATGCATCACCAGGAAGCCTAACAACCAGGGCTGCCAGCCTAATACCAGGATTGGAATAACAATGGTAATGGCGATGTACAGTAATTTGGATATCCAGAAAGTAAGATGCTCCTGTATGTCCATTGGCTTTAATGGCGTGGTGTATACTTTGCGGGTTACATATTTTATATAATCCGTAATAAACAACAGGAAGAGGGAGGTAAATCCGTAAAGAAAAAACATATAGAACTGCTGGTAACGGTGAATGGGCTTCCAGGGCTGTGTGGAACATTCACGCATAAAAGGCATGTTATTAATGTCATCATCAATACCATCAATATTGGTATACGTATGATGCACGATATTATGCTTCAGTTTCCATAAAAAAGCATTTCCGCCCAGCGCATTCATACTTAAGCCAAACAGGTCGTTTACCCATTTGCGTGTGGAGTAGCTGCCATGACAGGCGTCGTGCATGATGTTAAAACCAATGCTGGCGAGGGTAAACCCGAATAAGCCACTCAGCAATATGCCTGTAAAGAGGTTAAGCGGAAGCAATAACAGGGAAAGATAGATCAGTATGGCGGCCGGTATAAGTACGGCCGATTTTAAATACAACTTCCAGTTACCGGTTTTGCGGATATTATTATCAATAAAATATTGATCTACGTTCGCTTTTAGCGCATTAAAGAACACTTTGTTCTTATTGTTGAAAGTAACCTTGTACATTTATTTAGTTTTTCCTGATGTGTGTGGTATATGGCGTATACCGTGCAATTAATGAATAACGTTTGTTTGGGGGAATAAATTTCAAAATCTATCTCACCTTTTCTCCTCTTGCTCAATAACTATTGATTTTACAGGCGGATGGGCAAAGGTACGGCTTTTATAGTGAAAAAGATGCTAATTCATCTTAAACGGAACGATCATATCAAATACGGGGATCTTAACATCAAATTGCTTTTTAGACGCAATATTTTCCATTACGTAGGTTCCGTACATTTTACCCATTTCCGTACGCAGGTTACAGCCACTTACATACTGGTATTGTTCGCCGGGGTTAATCTGGGGCTGAACGCCTACCACACCTTCCCCCTCTACTTCCCGCTGGGTGCCATTGCTGTCGAATATATACCAGTGCCGCCGCAGCAACTTTACAGGAAATGCATTATTGTTCTGTAAGGTAATGCGGTAAGCAAACATGAACTCACCGCTTACGGGATTACTGTAATCCGGCTGGTAGAATGTTTCAACCGTTACTGTTACCCCTTCCGTTACTTTTGATGCCATTGCCTTACCATAGTTTGGCTTAAAAGTAGCAAAAAACAATGACAGCCTGCGGAATTAATGAGAATTTTATATACGCAACCAAATCCGGTTTACCTTTACCGCAAAATCTGATGTGCCTTTTAATTCATATATATTAATATTAAATTCTTGTAATCATGAAAATTGCCGTAGCCAAAGGTGATGGAATAGGACCTGAGATAATGGATGCCGCTTTAAGCATATTTGAAGCCAATAAAGTGCCGCTTGAATATGAGTTTGTAGATATGGGAAAATGGGTTTTTGATAAGGGTTTTTCAAATGGAATGACGCCGGAAGCCAGGCTCACCATAGAAAGCCTCGGGCTGCTGTTTAAAGGCCCAATGGAAACACCCAAGGGCAAAGGGGTAAAAAGCATCAATGTAACTGCCCGCAAAACCTGGAATACTTTTGCGAACAAAAGAGTGTTTCAAACCCTGCACGGCGTAGATACCGTTTTTTCAAAAGCGGGAATACCCATTGATATTACGGTGGTAAGAGAAAATATTGAAGATACTTACGGTGGTATTGAACACATGCTTACGCATGATGTGGCTTTGAGCCGCCGCTTTATTACCCGCCCCGGAAGTGAACAGGTGATCCGGTATGCCTTTGAAATGGCTAAGCTAAAAAAGGCCAGGCGTGTGAGCTGCGGCCATAAAGCCAACATTATGAAAATAACGGATGGCTTGTTTTTGGAATGTTTTTATGAGGTAGCTAAAGCATACCCCGAACTGAAAGCGGATGATATTATTGTAGATGATCTTTGCATGAAGTTAGTAACCCGGCCCGATGCTTTTGACGTGGTGGTGCTCACTAATTTACAGGGCGATATTGTATCGGATCTGTGCGCAGGACTGGTAGGAGGGTTAGGCTTTGCGCCTTCCGCCAATATAGGCGATCATATTTCTATTTTTGAAGCAGTGCATGGTACCGCACCGGATATTGCAGGAAAAAATATAGCCAATCCTACCGCTTTAATATTAAGTGGCGTATCTATGCTGCTGCACCTGGGTTTAACAGAGAATGCGGGGTTAATAGAAAATGCGCTGCTGTATACTTTGGAAAGTGGTGTGCATACCGGTGATTTCGGTGATAAATCCACACCTGCTGTAAATACAACAGAATTTGCCAATGCCATCATAAGCAATCTTGGTAAAAAACCGGAATTTAACGCAAAGCTCGTTATAGCCAACAAGCCTGGTACGCCTGTTCCTTTTAAGCTGCAGCAAAATGCCATGATGGTGTCAAAAGAAACCGGTGATGAAAATATTGTGGGTGTTGATATGTTCATAGAAAGTGATGAGCAGCCCATGGTTATTGCTAACAAATGCCAGCGGCATGCCGGGGTTAAATTTAAATTAGTAAACATCAGTAACCGCGGCACGCAGGTGTGGCCTACCGGTTCGGTATACACGAACCTGGTAAACTTATACAATGTGCGGTTCGAAAGCCTTGATGAAGAACCGCTTACCCAGCAGGATGTACTCGGGCTTTATGTAAGCCTGAGCGGTAACTTTAAAATATGCTCTTCCGAGCTGCTGAATATGTGGGGTGATAAGAAAGCGTACAGCCTGGCCCAGGGCCAGTGAGAAAACATAGAAACAATAGGTACACATCGTTTTTAATATACCCCCATCATGTTTTCCTATGCCCTATTGTGCCTGTGTATTGAATACAACAAACGAGCCACATAGTACATGCCTATGAAATCAATGTTCCTGTGCAAAAACATCCAAAACTCAGGTTAGATTAGAACAGGCACCTTAACCCTGCCTTTCCCTGTACCCTGCAACCTGTACCCTATACCCTGCAACACCCTTCACTGTACTTTATCACTCCAAAAAATGATCCCATATATTAAGGCAAAGGCAAAGGCAATTAAAATACCTCCTGAAATTTTAGTGATCACTGAAATATTATGAACGGTTAGCTTCTTACGCAAACTCCCCGCCAGCAGTACTTTTGCCGCGTCTGCCAGCATATTAAAAACGATACAGATTGTAAAGATGATGATCCGCTGCTGAAGGGTGTGGCTTACTGCAAATGCCGTTGCATTTACCAGCCAAAAAATAATAACACTGGGGTTAAGGGTATTGATCAGGAACCCGGAAAAAAAAATCTGGGTATGGTCGCCCCTGCCTAATTTAATCTCCAGCCCGCCGCCGTTTACCCTTATCCTTGTTTTTTTGAAAAAGAGATAATAGACGCCCATAGCCAGCAAAAAAGAGCTGCCGGTATAGCCAATCAGCTTTTTATATTCCAGCAATTCTTTCACCAGTTCGGTAAAGGCATTGCATAACACTACCAGGATTATATCGCTTATCCATACACCCGCAACAAAACTAAAGCCGCCTTCGTGGCCATTATAAATACTCTGCTTTATTATGGTAAAGATAACCGGGCCAACAGACAAGGCTAAAACTAACCCCAGCGCCAATCCTTTCAAAAGGGCCTCAATCATGGTTTACCGTTTAAATTCATCAATTTGGAAACATAAATGTAAGAAACCATGATTAACTGCTCATGTAAAAATCCGTTAACCCTGTGCCGGTAAGTGATTTTATATGGTTACCGAAGCAATGAACTGCTGCCACTCTTCCAGCATTTTGCCTTTCATAACCCTTGGGAATTTATGTTGCCCTCCAAGCTTACCTTTGCTTTCCATAAATTCCATGAAGTTTTTTTCCGACAATACTGTAAGCAAAACCGCTTTTAACGCACTTTTTCTTTCTACCGCATAATCATCATTCAGCTCCTTCAGGTTATTGTCTATCGCCAGGCGCAGGCTTTCCGCATCTACGGTATCATCGCATGCTACATACCAGTGATGGGCGAAAAAAGATTCATAGGGAATGCCTGCTACTGTAAATTCGGGAATGGAAATATTCAGTTGCTGACCCGCCAGTTGAATGGCTTTATTCATATTATCAACACTCAGGTGCTCTCCTACAAGACTCAGGAAATGCTTCGTTCTTCCGGTAATTACGATCTCGGATCTTTTTTTATCTGTAAACCGCACCGTGTCTCCTATAAGGTATCTCCATGCTCCTGCGGAAGTGCTTAGTAAAATAGCATAATCCGTTCCTTCCTCCGCTTCATCCAGCAAAAGGGTTTGCGCACTGTTAATAATATTTCCTTCAGGGTCAAAATTCCGGCTGTTAAAAGGCACAAATTCAAGAAAGATATGCTCATTGGTGCTCAGCTTCATCCCTTTCCCGTTCTGCCTGTCCTGGTAAGCAATAAAACCTTCCGAAGCCAGGTAGGTTTCTATATAAGTGAGGGGTTTGCCCAATAACTTTTCGAATCCTTTTTTATATGGGTTGAACGCTACGCCGCCGTGCACATAAAAAGCAAGGTTAGGCCATATCTCATGTATATTATTGAGCTGGTATTTTTCTATAACCATCTCCATACACATTTGTATCCAGGCGGGTACGCCTACAACAAACCCAATATCCCAGTGTGGCGCCTGTTCTACAATCTCGTCTAACTTGGTGTTCCAGTCTTTTGTACGGGCAATTTTCTTGCCTGGCTTATAGAATGGGCTGAACCAGAAAGGCACTTTTTTGGCGGTAATGCCGCTCAGGTCGCCGGAATAGTAGCCGGGTCCTTTTTGCAGGTCAGTGCTTCCCCCCAGCATCAGCCAGCCTTTGCTGATAGATTTAACAGGAATATTTTCGTAATTGCGCAGGGTAAGCATTTGCTTGATCATTACAATACGGTTGCCCCGCATAAGATCATTCGTAATGGGTATATATTTACTGGCAGATCCGGAAGTGCCTGAGCTGAGGGCAAAATATTCAATCTTTCCCGGCCAGCATACGTCCGGAATGCCGTCTAATGTACGATGCCACCATTGTGCATATATGCTGTCATAATCAAAAATGGGAACAAGCCGCTGAAAGATTTTTTCGGGATGTTTGTGCAGCAGTATTTCATCAAAATGATAGGTTTGCCCAAACTCCGTATATCTTGCCTTTTTTAATAATTTTTTTAGCACACGACCCTGTTGCCGCCGCTGCGGACCGGGATGCAATTTTAATGTTCTTGCAATTGTTTTAGGAATCGGTATTTCAAGAAGCCCCATTGAATATAGATGGGTTAATGATATGTTGTTAACAGGCAAATGTATGACACTAGTTTGTATACGCCTAAATTCCCATAGCTTTTGTAAACCGCCTGTCACAAATCATTCCCCGCATGTAACCCCCCGGTAATGCCTTTACTCCCGGCAGCATGTATTCCTATCCTTACTCCTCTGCTGTCCAGCAACCCGGTTAGCTTTATAATTTCCGCAAAAGATTGTTCTCCTTCGCAAACAACAATATTCCTGATATGATGACGCTTTAATATGTCCTTTATGGTGCTGAGGTTCTTCGTAACATTTTGCTCTCCCGGTAAAATACCAATTCGCCTGGTTTTCCTGCTATTGGTATCGTTCATCACTGTTAAAACCTGGTTATACCTTTCCTCTTCACCTATAATAAGTACTTCCAATGCGCTTTCCAGGTTTCGCTTTTTAATGGCATTTACATTATTTTGTACCAGGTACAGCAAATGGGCTATAGCCCCCCTTAGCCATATGGCTGTTTGTATACAAAAGTTATATACGCCCGCCTTTCGCTTTCCATAATGTTTGTTAACGAAAACACGCATGGCGCCGTAAAACATACGCACATAGCGTATGTTTTTCTGAGGTGTGCTTTTTCCCTTAAAATGAAGGATGGTTACCCCGGGATAATAATAATTTTTATACCCCTGCTTTTGAATACGGTAGCTCAGGTCAATATCCTCACCATACATAAAGAATGCTTCATCAAAACCGCCGGTAATATCCAATATGTTTTTTTTGATCATCATAAAAGCGCCGGCAATCACATCGGCTTCATGTGTCTGAAATTCATCCAGGTTGCCAAGATAATATTTTGCAAAGAACCCCGAACGGGGAAATAATCCTGCCAATCCGCTGAGCTTAAAAAAGGAGGCTGCGGGGGAAGGGAATGCTCTTTTACTTTCTTTTAAGAAGCTGCCCGATTCATCAATCATCCGCACACCCAGCGCACCGGATTGAGTATGTGATCTTAAAAAGTCAATGCATCTTTCAAAACAATCCTCACCCACAATGGTATCGGGGTTTAAAAAAAGAATATATTCCCCTTTAGCATGCTTTAACCCAAGGTTACAGGCTTTGGCGAAACCCAGGTTTTCTTTATTCCAGTAAAAGGTAGCTTCCGGGAAAGCCGGCTCAAGATATGCGCGGCTGCCATCTGAAGAAAAATTGTCAACCACTATTACTTCCATGGCAATATGTTGCCCCGCCTTATAAACGGAGAAGAGGCATTGCTCAAGGAAGTATTTTACATTGTAGTTAACGATGATTACAGAAAGCACTATAATATTTGATTGAGGCAACGAATTAAGAAATTTTAGAGGAGGCCGCAAAATCTTATCTGCAATCCCCATAATCAGACAATGCCATGACTTAAATTTTTGCCTGTACAAAGGCCGGTTGAACTAACTTTGCAAAGTTTCATTTAAACAGAGCATAATGGCTACGAAGACAGAAGTATTACAGGAAGTAGTGATCAAGTTTGCAGGCGACAGCGGCGATGGAATGCAGCTTACCGGAAGTCAGTTTACTAATAATACCGCCCTTTTGGGTATAGATTTGGCCACTTTCCCCGACTTCCCTGCTGAAATACGGGCGCCCCAGGGCACCCTACCGGGCGTTAGCGGCTACCAGTTGCGTTTTTCCAGCGATATGGTGTATACCCCCGGCGATGAATGCGACGTGCTGGTGGCGATGAATGCCGCAGCGCTGAAAGTAAACCTGAAAGCCCTGAAAAAAGGAGGGAGGATCATTGCCAATACCGACGGGTTTGATGTAAAAAATCTCAGGCTGGCCAATTATCCCGAAGGTATTAACCCGCTGGAAGATGACAGTCTTGGCAGTTATGAGGTAATTAAAATGGACGTTACTAAAATGACCCGCGAGGCGCTGAAGGATATTACCATGGGCACCAAGGAAAAAGACAGGGCGAAAAACATGTTCGTGCTGGGCTTTTTATACTGGATGTATAACCGCAGCATGGATAATACCATTCAGTTCATAGAAGAAAAATTCGGTAAAAAACCTGAAATATTAGAAAGCAATATAAGAGCGCTTAAGGCAGGTTATCATTACGGCGACACTACGGAAGCTTTTGGTACAACGTACACGGTAGTGAAAGCCCGCATGCAAAGCGGCACCTACCGCTCTGTTATGGGCAACCAGGCGCTGGCTTACGGACTGATCGCCTTTTCTCAAAAAAGCGGGTTGCCTATATTCCTTGGCTCTTATCCTATTACGCCGGCATCGGATATTTTACACGAGCTGAGCCGGCATAAAACCTTTGGCATCCGTACGTTCCAGGCAGAAGATGAAATTGCAGGTATTTCAGCCGCCATTGGCGCTGCGTACGGGGGGAGCCTGGGCGTTACTACAACCTCCGGTCCCGGCATGGCTTTAAAAACCGAAGCAATGGGGCTGGCTGTTATGCTGGAGATACCGCTGGTTATTATAGATGTTCAGCGGGGAGGACCTTCTACAGGCTTACCTACCAAAACAGAGCAAAGCGACTTATTGCAGGCCTATTATGGAAGAAACGGGGAATGCCCGATGCCGGTGGTTGCCGCTTCTTCGCCACACGATTGTTTTGACGCGGTATACGAGGCCTGCCGGATCTCGGTGCAGCACATGACCCCCATCATTTTTTTAAGCGATGGGTATATTGCCAACGGCGCCGAACCCTGGCGTTTCCCCCAAAGCGCCGATTTACCGGAAGTACCCGTTCACTTCAAAAAGGAGCTGGGGCATGGGGAAGAAAAATTTCACCCCTACCTGCGCGATGAAAAGCTGGTCCGCCCCTGGGTAGTGCCCGGCACACCTGCGCTGGAGCATCGTATTGGCGGTATTGAAAAGCAAAACATTACGGGAAATGTGAGCTACGACCCTGAAAATCATCAGCTAATGGTAAAGATCAGGGAAGAAAAGGTGGAAAAGATAGCCGATGATATTCCTGAACAGCAATTAGACAGCGGCCCGGACAAAGGAAAGCTGCTCGTGCTGGGCTGGGGATCTACTTACGGGGTTATAAAAAGTGCTGTTGCCGAATTACAGGTTCAGGGTTATGAGGTTTCCCACGCACATATCCGTTATTTAAGACCTTTCCCCAAAAACCTTGGAGATATCATCCAAAGTTTTGACCAGGTGCTTATCCCGGAGATCAACAATGGCCAGCTTATCAAAATCCTCCGCGATAAATACCTTGTTGATGCCAAAGGCTATAATAAAATTATGGGCGTACCCATTACCAAAGGAGAATTAACGGAAGTGATGAAGAAAATGCTTGTGTAGCAGTCCGTTCCGGGTTAATAGGGGTTTATATCAAAAACAGCCCGCATCGCATCAAAAATGACTTATACACCTGAAACCCGGCCGCCGATACCCTGCTTCTCCATCATCGGGAAAGCGATGGCAAACCAGGCGGTATACTGCTCAGGCGTATGCTTCAATTCCTGGCGGATGATAGCTAAAGACTTATAGCAAAAAGATTTTACCTCTGTGGGGTCCGGCAAAATAGCTCCTTCATAAATACCGGTGAACACATGGTCAAATTCATTTTCAGTGAGGCCATTGTCAAAATTTGCAGTATAAATAAAGTCAAACGCCTTTTGCAGCGGAACCACAAAGCCAAGCTCTTCCTTTAACCGCCTCTGCGCGGCCGCCAGCGTGGTTTCTCCGGGCCGGGGATGGCTGCAGCAGGCGTTGGTCCATAAGCCCGGGCTGTGGTATTTGCCCAAAGCCCTCTGCTGCAACAGCATTTCACCCTTATTATTAAAAATAAACACACTGAAGGCTCTGTGTAAAAGTGCCTTACGGTGGGCCTCCATCTTTTCCATGGTGCCCAACGCTTCGTCTTTATCATTTACCAGTATAAGATCATGCTGATTGTTCATGCCAGTTAAGTTAAGGAATTCAGTGATGCCCGCAAACCTATATCATTTAATTTTTACTTTAATGTAACTTTTACGCCGCTTAACCGTATAACATTTTAAATCACACATTAGGGAGGTAATTTTAAGAGATTTAACTGACTGTATGACCGAAAAAGAGTATAACGAATGTGTTAGCTGCTACGCAGATAATGTGTATAGGTTTATTCTCAAAAATCTCAGGCATGAAGAAGATGCCCGGGATGTGGTACAAACCGCTTTTGAAAAAATGTGGCGCAACCGGGAAGAGGTACGGTACGAAAAAAGTAAATCGTACCTGTTTACCGTGGCCTATAATCAAATGATTGACCATATCCGGAAAGGAAAGCGGATAAGTCTGAAAGAGGAGTTCAGGGAAGACGCGGGCATTACACAACCAAAGCACAGTGTTAGGAAAATACTGGAGCAGGCCATGGAAAGACTGAATGAAACCCAGCGTTCATTAGTGATGCTGAAAGATTATGAAGGTTATTCGTATGAAGAAATTGGACGAATAACCGGGTTGAACGAAAGCCAGGTAAAGGTATATCTGCACCGTGCAAGAGTGCAGCTAAAGGAATACTTAGTTAAGATGGAAAATGTGATATAATAAGTGGTATATGAAAAGTGGTAAGTAAAAAAATCAAACATGGAAATTAACAGGGATAATTATGAAATGTTCTTTTTGCTGTATACAGATAATGAACTGGATGCAGCGGAACAAAAAGCAGTGGAAGCCTTTGTTGACCTCCATGCCGACCTGAAGGAAGAGTTGAATGCCCTGCTGCAAACCCGCCTTTCCGCTAATGAAACCTTTCCTTTCCTGCATAAGGAAAACTTATATAAAACAGCTGAAGAGACTTCTTTTATTCATACAGGGAACTATGAAGAATATTTTGTGCTGTATGCGGATGGTGAACTGAATGCGGAGGATCGAAAAACGGTGGAAGGGTTTATAGAAAAACATCCGCAGAAACAGGCGGAACTCCTCCTCCTGCAGCGGGTAAAAATACAACCCGATCATAGCATTGTATTTCCCGGTAAAGCTTCATTATACAGAACAGAAAAAACAACGGCGCGTGTAATTACTTTCCAGTGGCGGCGTATGGTGGCAGCCGCTTCCATTATAGCCATAGGAGGCTGGTTGTGGATGAATGCGGGTAACATCACTCCACAACAGGCAGTGGAACAGCCGCTGGCAGCTAAAACACCGCAACCGGCAGAACCGGAAGCCCGGCAAAGTAAAGCAACACCAGCACCTCCTATAACAATAAAAGAAACAACCATTGAACAACCAGCTATTATAAACAAAGCTGAAGCAACCGCTGAAAGCCCGGTCGCGGCACGCAGTACGCTAAAAGCGCCTGCACACAGCATAACCACTGCACCTGTTTTGCCGGCAAACAACATAGCGGATAACGGGGAAAGTAAAATAGCCTCAACCGTTGACCAGGCACCTGCTTTGTTTGACAAAACCACGAAATTAGTTGCCCATGTTCCGCCGGTTCCTGAAACAAACGGGGTGGTTCATAACAGCACACCCGTTCCGGAAGAAGTAAAACCACTTATTCTTGACCAGGCCGCCTTCCACGGAAAAGACAATGACGTGCAGCATGAAGCGATAACAAAGCGTGAGGAGGGCATCGCTTATTGGGATACAAACGATACAGAAAAAAAATCAAAAGGAAAGTTTCGTGGTTTGTTAAGAAGGGCATCCCGCCTTGTTAACCACGTTACCAACCCCGATATAGACGATAAACAAGCTATTGTGCGGGTTGCCAGCTTTGAGATTACCAGGAAATAAACAATGCATTAATTTTAAATCAGGAACAATGAAAAAAGTACATCTGATGATGGGCGGCGTATTGCTATGCCTTACAGGAATGGCGCAAACAGACACAACGCTACAGGAAAAACCTTCGCCCGATACCTTAAGGGTAGGCTCCATCATTATTATTAAAGACGGTAAAGAAAATAAAACGGAAGACACCTATCAAAAACACAGGCCTGTAAACAGGAGCCGCTGGAAAAACAAAGTGTCTACCAACTGGTTCATTGTTGATCTGGGTTTCGCTAATCACAACGATAAAACCAATTACAGCTCAACTGAAGCGCAGAATTTTGTACATGGCACTACCCTTGCAAAGCCGGCTGCTAAAAGCGATTTTGCAGTAAAGACAGGATCCTTCAATTTTAACCTTTGGCTTTTTATGCAGCGCATGAGCCTGTACAAACAGGTAGTAAACCTTAAGTATGGCGCAGGGATAGAGCTGTATAAATATTATTACAAATCCGACATTCGCTACATTGAGGGACCCGATCCTTATGTGGAAAGACAGGACGTTTCTTTCAAAAGAAATAAGCTGGCTTTTGATTATGTAACCGTTCCGCTCATGCTTAACATTAACCCTAACCCCCAGCACAAAAATGGCGGCATAAATGTGAGCGCGGGCATAAGCGCCAGCTATTTGTATGGCGCAAGAAATAAGCAAAAGAGCGACGACTTTGGCAAAGAAAAGTTTGCAGGCGACTTTAACCTCGAAAGATGGAAGCTTGCCTATATTGCTGAGCTGGGGCTGGGGCCGGTGCGCCTCTACGGTTCCTACGCTATTACTCCTTTACACCAGTATGGCGTAAATCAGCACCCTTACGCAGTAGGCGTTCGTTTTAGCAGTTGGTAAAGTTTTTCGAAATACGTGAGTGCTGTTGTAGACCGGGGGCCGGGGATGTCTGAAAAGTAATATTTTGCCACGAAGTCACGAAAACACGAAGAAAATAAAACGGGAAGGTCAGGACTTTGTGTTTTTGTGTCTTAGTGGCATATCTTCTATACCGGCCTTTTTGAGACAGCCCTCCTAATTTCCGGCTTCACATTTCTCTCACGCCGCTCCATTTCCACACTTCCACATTTTCACGTTTCCACATTTCCTCCCTACCTCCTGCTTTTAAAAAAAAGTTTCATCAACTGTGCGCATTCTTCCTGCAAAACGCCTTTTACCACGATGGTTTTAGGATGAAAGGGCGACAATTGCGGCTGGTTGCTGAAAGGGGGGCGGCTGATGCTGCCGTTTTTTTCATCAATAGCGCCAAAAATAATTTTGCCGATCTTACTCCAGTATAATGCGCCTGCACACATCAGGCAGGGCTCCACCGTAATATAAATGCTGGCTTCCGGTAAGTATTTGCTGCCCAGATAATTGAACGCAGAAGTAAGGGCGATCATTTCTGCATGAGCCGTAGGGTCATTTAGCTTTTCAACCTGGTTATACCCACGTCCAATAATGGTATTGTTCATTACTACAATGGCGCCTACAGGTATCTCTTCTTCCTCAAAGGCCCTTTTGGCTTCCTTCAATGCCTGCTGCATGAAATGTATATCCTCCTGCATAGAATCCGAAATTATAACAATTCCGCCGTATGAGAATTTGAGCAGGATATAGTGTAAGGTTTATGCGCTGCTTTGCTTATTTTTGTAACGTATAATATCTTCACAGACAAACCTGGTAATATATGAGTATGCTCCGGTCGTCCTTTAATCTTTTTCAACCTATTGCTATTGGTTGCGATCACGCCGGGTTTGTATACAAAGAAGAAGTTATTGCTCAACTGAAAGCGGAAGGTTTTCAGTTGCAGGACTTCGGAACACATTCCAAAGATTCGGTTGATTATCCTGATTTTGCCCACCCGGTAGCTAATGCTGTTGAAAAGGGAGAAGCTGCATTCGGCATCCTTTTATGCGGTAGCGGCAATGGTGTGGCTATCACTGCCAATAAACATCAGCATATACGTGCAGCTATTTGCTGGAGCGCAACCATAGCAAAGCTGGCGCGGCTGCATAACGATGCCAACATCATTTGTATACCCTGCCGTTTTGTATCTGTTGAGCTTGCCCTCGAAATGATATGGAAGTTCATCCAAACGGAATTTGAAGGCGGACGCCATGCCATGAGAGTAGGCAAAATAGCCTGCATGTAATTATATTTACTTTACCATTTATCATAACAAACATATACCCAAATGTAATTTTCCATTATGTTTGGGCATATTTATTTCAAAAGACCGTAGTATGAAAAAATTGTTTTTGCTGTTTTTTATTTTATCCGCCCTGGCAGGCCAGGCTCAGCGGTATGCTAATCCCAAACCTTTTGCAAAAGACATTACCGTTGAAGATATGCAAAGGCATTTATACATTATTGCAGGAGCCGGAATGGAAGGCCGGGAAACAGCTACAGAAGGACAGCGAAAAGCCGCGGCCTATATTGAAAAGGAATTCAAATTGCTGGAACTGGCGCCCGGGAATAATAATAATAGCTACGAGATGTATTTTCCGGTATATGCCGATTCGTTACTAGACCTTGCTTTATCCATAAATGACACGGGATTTATAGCCGGCCGGGATTTCTCGGTTAACCTTGCAGATAACAATCCCGCAAGTTTCCGTTTTTCAGAAGTTGTTTTTGCAGGATATGGCCTAAGCGATTCAACACACGATGATTACGAGGGAATAGATGTAAAAGGGAAATTAGTGATGGTGTGGTCTGAAGAGGTAGCAAGCGCTGTTCCGGCAGGTAGCCGAAGAGGATTTAGCGGGTTTACCCAACAAATGGCTGCCATGAAAAACGGCGCTGCGGCGCTTTTGGTTATTAATAAGCATATTACCCCCACAGCGGTAAAAGGCAATATGTATGTAAACCGGTACCGGGAAACACAACGTATCAATACCTTTTACATCAGCGAAACCCTTGCGCAGAAAATGATAGGCCCGGGCTATGCAGCTCAAAAAACGGGTAGTAAGCCACAGGCGTATGCAGCCAATATAGCGCTCAGCTTTAATAAAGCAACCATTACCATGCAAAGCAGTAATGTGCTGGGTATTTTGGAAGGAAGCGATTTAAAAGACGAATACGTGGTACTAACTGCCCACTATGACCACCTGGGAAAAAGAGATGACACCATATGGTATGGCGCCGATGATGATGGCTCGGGTACCGTAACCATACTGGAGCTGGCAAAGGCCTTTAAAAAAGCAAAAGCGGCAGGCAAAGGCCCCCGGAGAAGCATTTTGTTTATGACGGTAAGTGGTGAGGAAAAGGGTTTATGGGGCTCCGATTATTATTCATCGAACCCGGCCCTGCCGCTGGAAAAAACCACCGTGAATTTAAATATTGACATGATCGGGCGTATAGATCCCAGCCGCAAGCACGGAAATTCTGCCAATTATATTTATATAGTGGGTGATGATAAGCTCAGTTCGGACCTGAAACCCATCAGCGAGGCCGTTAATAAAAAATACAGCAAACTGGAACTGGATTATAAATACAATGATCCGAAAGATCCCGAAAGGATATATTATCGCAGTGATCACTATAATTTTGCCAAAAAAGGGGTGCCTGTTATCTTTTACTTCAGCGGACTGCATCCCGATTATCATAAACCTTCCGATACTCCGGACAAGATCAATTACCACCTGATGCAAAAAAGAGCGCAACTGATATTTTTTACTGCATGGGATATGGCAAACAGAAATGGCATGCTAAAACGTGATATCCCCTTACAATAAGGAAGGATAAAACAATTCATAACAAAGTAAGAAACCATTCCATCCCGTAAGAAGGATATATAAATAACCGCCTATTTGTAAATAATTGTGTTAAAACAATTGGGCTTTCTTTTGGGAGTATTGCGTTTTTACGTTATTTTGTTTTAAAAATGAATGGGAAAGCGCAACAACCCTCCCCTGCCTGCCGGCAGGCAGGTTCCCCTCCCCGGACAATCTGTGCCACGCTGGAAAATGGATGAAAATAAAACCAGGAATACTATTTTAGATACTTTATGCCTGCTTATTGCAGGTGAGATCATTTCTATATTAGCCGGTAAAAATTTTTCATGGGCGGTTACTGTTGTTACCGCAATTGAAGTGGCTCTTTTTATTATACTCGCATTTTTAGCAAAAAGAAATCCCTATCCCTCTATTTTGTCTGCGCTGGTTTTGTTTATTATTATTTCTATTATTACAGCAGCGCTTAAACCCACCTACCTTGGTGGCAGCATTATCATCAAAATTTTCATCCTTATTTACCTGGTGCGGGCCATATCCGATGCAAGGGAATTGCAGGCTTTTAAGAAAGGGAAGCTGCAAAAATAACTCACGTGCGTTTTGCGTGTTTAAAAGTGATGATCAGCAAGTTGTTATAACCTCTTCCAATATTTGACCAAACTCATGTTAACTACGTCCGGCCCCTGCTGCTACTGTATGAACAGGCTACACGAGCATAGCCGCCGCTTCTTCATCAAGCATTACCATACTATTTGTGTGCTGCCGTATAATGCTTGCCGGTAACGCATTGGTGATCTCATCTTCGAGGGCTTTTTGCATGATCCCGGCCTTTTTATTTCCATTTGCAAGGAGCAATACTTTTTTACTTTCCATAAGATGTTTTAATCCAAGTGTAATACCCTGATGGAGCCTGGTGGCTTCTTTAAAATATTTTTGTCCAATCTCAGTAGTGGTTTCATCCAAGCGGGCTATATGCGAATACAGGTCAAAAGAAATACCCGGTTCATTAAAACCAATATGCCCGTTCATTCCAACGCCCACAAGCATCAGGTCTATACCGCCATTTTCAAAGATCACCCTATCCATTGCGGCGCATTCCCGGAGCAGGTTTTCAGATAAGGCGTTAAACAAATGAATACGCGAAGGCGAAAAATTCAGGTGCTTTAACACATGCTTCCTGAAAAAAAAGGCGCAGCTTCCTTCATTACCGGGAGGGATGCCCACCCATTCATCTAACCCGATGAAAGTGCAGGATGAAAAATCAATATCTTCTGCTTTTGCTTTTTGCACAAGCAGTTCGCAGGTAAGCAATGGCGTGCTTCCCGAAGCCAGGCACAATACAGCATCCGGCTTACGTTTTACCACTGCAATAATTTCGTCTGCCGCCTGTTGTGATAAGGCATTGTAGTCTTTAAAAATGATAAGCTGCATATCCTGTAAAGGTATTCATGATACGGTAAAAATAAAAAACAGGGTTTAACGATGGCCGCTACACGAAGTTTCAAACTTCGTATCCGTTATATTCTCCCGGCACTCCGTCCCGAAAAATACAGCTACACGAAAAAAGGCCGATCCTCCCGAACCAGCCTTTCAAAAAAATGTTCCCCGCTTTTACGCTTCCTGCACGCTCAGCTTTTTGGATTGCTTTTTACGTTCCTCTTCATCCAATATCACTTTGCGCATGCGGATATGATTGGGCGTAACCTCAATACATTCGTCGTGCTGGATGTATTCCATGCATTCTTCCAGCGACATGATGGTTTTAGGCGCTATGCGGGTAGCGTCATCGCTGCCGCTGGCACGGTGGTTGGTGAGCTTTTTACCTTCTGTGGCATTCACTACCAAATCGCCCGGTTTAATATGTTCCGCAATAATTTGCCCGGCATACACGTCTTCTCCCGGATCTACGAAAAAGGTTCCGCGATCCTGTAATTTATCAATAGAATAGCCGGTGGTTTTATCCTGGTTCTTCGACAACAATACACCGTTATTCCTTCCCGGAATAGGGCCTTTCCATGGCTTGTATTCGTTGAAGCGGTGCGCCATTACAGCTTCACCTGTGGTTGCCGTTAATAGTTGTGTACGCAGTCCTATCAGTCCGCGTGAAGGGATTTCAAACTCCAGGTGCTGCATATTGCCCTTTGTTTCCATTACCAGCATTTCACCCTTACGGCGTGATACCAGGTCAATGGCCTTACTGGCAAATGCTTCAGGTACATCCACCACTAAAATTTCATAAGGCTCACATTTTTTCCCATCAATCACTTTTACAATTACCTGCGGCTGTCCTACTGTTAATTCATAGCCTTCCCGGCGCATGGTTTCTATTAATATACCTAAGTGCAGTATCCCGCGGCCGTATACCATAAAGCTGTCGCCGTTATCATTATCTAAAACTTTAAGCGCCAGGTTTTTTTCCGTTTCCTTGATCAGCCTGTCGCGCAGGTGCCTGCTGGTTACAAATTTTCCATCTTTACCAAAGAAGGGAGAATTGTTGATGCTGAAAAGCATGTTCATGGTAGGCTCATCCACGCTGATCACCGGTAATGCTTCCGGAACTTCCGCATCCGCTATCGTGTCGCCGATATTAAAGTCTTCCAGTCCTACCACTGCGCAAATATCGCCGGCTATTACTTCTGTAACTTTCTTTTTACCCAGCGATTCAAAAACATAGAGCTCTTTTACTCTCGACTTTTTGATGGAGCCGTCTGCCTGTACCAGTGCAAAAGGCTGGCCTTCCTTAATGCTGCCACGAGTTACCTTACCCACGGCTATGCGACCTAAAAAGGAGGAATAATCCAATGAAGTGATCTGCATCTGCAAGGGTCCCTCGTTTACTTTAGGTTCGGGCACATATTGTAAAATGCCATCTAATAAAGGCGTAATGTCTTCGGAAGGCGTTAAGGAATCGTTGAACCACCCGTTTTTCCCCGACCCGTAAAAAGTAGGGAAATCTAATTGCTCTTCAGTGGCATCTAAGTTAAAAAACAGTTCAAATACGGCGTCATGCACTTCATCAGGGCGGCAGTTTGCCTTATCTACCTTATTAATAATCACCATGGGCTTCAGGTTCAGTTGCAGGGCTTTCTGCAGCACAAAACGGGTTTGCGGCATGGGGCCTTCAAAAGCATCCACCAGCAACAGCACACCATCGGCCATTTTCAATACCCTTTCTACCTCCCCTCCAAAATCGGAGTGACCGGGCGTATCTATTACGTTAATTTTTACGCCTTTATAAATAACAGAAGCATTCTTACTAAAAATAGTGATGCCTCTTTCTCTTTCCAGGTCGTTATTATCCATGATCAGTTCACCGCTTTCCTGGTTGGAGCGGAATACATTCGTTTGATGTAGGATTTTGTCAACCAATGTGGTTTTACCGTGGTCAACGTGGGCGATGATGGCTATGTTTCTTATCTGCATTTTTTAAATTCTTTAACTCAGCCTTTAGAAATCAGCAACGCCCAGTGAGGCTGTATGAGACACCTAAAGCCAGATGGCTATTTTTTTGCGTGTGCAAAGGTACAACAAATCCGTGGAGCAGCATCGTTTTAACGCTTAAATATTGTTATTTTAATGTTCGCCCATTCCAGCCGCGCGGACTATCCGGAATAACCGTATCTGATAATCCCGCCTGTTAGCCTTTCTTCTTCCTTCATTTCCTTAACTCTGGTTTGTTTATGCATACTATAATTGAGTTATTTAAAATGAAGCGGGTTCTCATTTATTTTACACCTGCAGACAAATGGGAGCCTATTTCCTAATAATCCTTTGCCATTTCTTTGTATCACTAATGCAAATAGTATGCATTGCGGTAAACCAGGTTTGATGTGATGGCATCTCTAAATCTATCTCCCTGCTTGCTCAACCGCAGGGAATCATAAATTTCAAATCAAAAATGCTTGCATCTTTTAATTAAAAGATTTAATTTAACAGTACAAACCTGAATCGTTCAACTTTTATGTGATGGATACTGTTAAACATATCCTGCAGCTAAAAGGAAATCTGGTGTATACCGTGTGTCCGGATACTTCTGTGTATGAAGCGCTGGAGCTATTAGAAGAGAAGAACCTCGGCTCGCTGGTTGTGGTGGAAGATGACGGAAAACTTCATGGTATATTTACAGAGCGCGATTACTCCCGTAAAGTTATTCTAAAGGGACGTTCTTCCAAAGAAACCCTGGTTCGGGACATTATGACCGAAAGTCCCATATATGTTACTCCTGAAACAGAGATCAATGATTGTATGAAGCTGATGACCCAAAAGTTCATCCGCCATTTGCCTGTGCTTGAGCATGGTAAGTTAATTGGCCTGGTATCTATTGGCGACCTGGTGAATTATATCATCAATCAAAAGGATTTTATTATTGAAAATCTTGAGCATTATATTTCAAGTTAAGACAGTTAAGTATATAAAGGAACGAACCCAAATTTTCGCTGCATTTTAAATGGTATCGGTAATCTCTTCCCCCAAAAAGCAGGATGGCGGGAAGCAAGCAGCGTAAAATCCGGAGATACGTTCATATCCTTCCCCTAACGCGGCAAATCCGGGCCTTATAGCACTCTTCACATGTGACTAATAATATATTATGCCGGAGCATACGCTATATAATATACCGTTATGGCCTTTATTCCTGTATGCGGGAATAGTAATCCTTTTGCTGGGCTTAATACTTACGTTGTCCTATATATTAGGCCAACATCATAAAGACAGGGAAACGGATAAGCCCTATGAAGGAGGTATTGAGCAAACGGGATCTGCCCGGCTTCGCTTCTCAGCGCAATTTTACCTGGTAGCCATGCTCTTCGTGATCTTTGATATTGAAGCGGTATTTATTATGTTATGGGCCGTGGGGTTTTACGAACTGGGCTGGCCCGGCTACATCGGTGCTTCCATATTTATAGCGCAACTGGTAGTGGTATTGATTTACGAATGGGGAACAGGAGCGCTGGATATTGGTATCAACGGAAAGAAATTGTTAAAGGCAATGCAATACAGGAAATTAAACAGCAACCAATGAAATGGTGGGTAAGCAAAGCAGGCGATACAACAGGTAATATTTCCGGTTCGGGAACGATGGAAGAAGCCGTGAGCAAAAGCATTATGCTTACCTCATTGCAGGACCTGGTAGCATGGGGCCGCAAAAATTCAATGTGGCCTTTTCATTTTGGATTGAGTTGCTGTTTTGTAGAAATGGCAACCAGCATAACCAGCAAATACGATGTGGCCCGTTTTGGTGCGGAAGTGATCCGGGGCACACCACGTGAAGCTGACGTTATGGTGATTGCAGGAACAGTATTTATAAAAATGGTTCCCATCATTAAACGCCTGCATGAGCAAATGATGGAACCGCGATGGGTGATTTCAATGGGCAGTTGCGCTAATAGCGGGGGGATGTATGATATATACAGCGTGGTGCAGGGGGTAGATAAATTTTTACCGGTTGATGTATATGTGCCGGGCTGTCCGCCCCGGCCGGATGCTTTTATGCAGGGATTGTTATTACTTGCCGATGCAGTAGGAAAAGAGAAACGGCCGTTAAGCTGGGTAATAGGAGAGCAGGGTGTTGTTAAACCGCAGCTTACTTCAATGAAAGATCGGAAAAGAGAAGAAAGAATGAATACCATACAATTCAGGGGCATTGATGAAGTGTAGCAGGAATTATTGTACAACAGGAATAAAACCACAAACTGCATGCGGTTTGCCAATAGCATACTACAGCATCTGCAGGATCATTTCAATGCGGATGTGCTTCAGCAGCAAGTCACTGCTGATGAAATACCCACAGTTTGGGTGGCTAAGGAAAAGATCGTACCCGTAATACAATACCTCAAATCAGATCCGCACCAGTCTTTCTCCTTTCTGTATGATCTCTGTGGCATAGATGAACGCAACAGAACAAAAAAAACAACTGCCCCGCCTTCAGATTTTACGGTTGTTTATCACTTGTTTTCATACAGCAAAAATCATTTTATCCGGATTAAAGTGGCATTGCTGGGCGCATATCCCTCCCTCCCATCCGTAACTTCTGTATATAAAAATGCCAACTGGTACGAAAGGGAAGTATATGATATGTTTGGCATCCGCTTCGAAGGTCATCCCCACCTGCAACGCATTCTTATGCCCCATACCTGGAAGGGATATCCGCTGCGTAAAGAGCACCCGGCAAGGGCAACCGAAATGGGGCCCTACCAGTTGTGGGATGAAAAGCAGGACATTGAGCAGGAAGCATTGCGGTTTAAGCCCGAAGAATGGGGCATGCAGCGCGAAAGCGACGATGCCGACTTCATGTTCCTGAATATAGGGCCCCAGCATCCGGGCACGCATGGCGTGCTGCGCATTGTATTGCAGTTAGACGGGGAAGATATTGTTGACGCCGTTCCGGAAATTGGCTTCCACCACCGCGGCGCCGAAAAAATGGGCGAAAGGCAGAGCTGGCATACCTATATTCCTTATACAGACCGGGTAGACTACCTCGGTGGCGTGATGAATAACCTGGCATACCTGCTGGCGGTTGAAAAGCTGGCAGGCATTGAAGTGCCCGACCGGGTGAAAGTGATAAGGGTAATGCTGTGCGAGCTATTCCGTATCGCCAGCCACCTGGTATGGTTTGGCACTTTTGCGCAGGATGTGGGGCAGCTATCGCCGGTATTTTACATGTTCACCGACCGTGAAAAAATTTTCGACATCATTGAAGCGATCTGCGGCGGCCGGATGCACCCTAACTGGTTCCGCATTGGCGGAGTATCGCAAGACCTTCCCAAAGGGTGGCAGCAGTTAGTGCAATCCTTTGTTGATCATTTCCCCAAACAATTAAAAGAATACAATAATATGGTGATGCGCAACAGCATCTTCAGGGCACGCACTAAAGGCATTGGCGTATATACGCTGGAAGAAGCCATAGAATGGGGGGTAACAGGCGCAGGGCTGAGAGCCTGCGGCTTTGAGTGGGACTTCAGGAAAAAGCGGCCTTACTCGGGCTATGAGCTGTTTGATTTTGATATTCCTGTTGCGCATAATGGTGATTGTTATGACCGGTCGGTTGTGCGGGTAGAGGAAATGCGGCAAAGCCTGCGCATAATAGAACAATGCATGAACAATATGCCGGAAGGCGGTTATAAAGCAGATCATCCGCTTACCACACCGCCGGTGAAGAAACATACGATGCAGGATATTGAAACCCTGATCACCCATTTTTTGAATGTGAGCTGGGGACCCGTAATTCCAGCCGGAGAAGCCATGAGTTGTATTGAAGCCACCAAGGGAGCCAATAGCTATTATTTAACCAGCGATGGAAGTACGGCGGCTTACCGGGTGAGGATCAGAACCCCGTCATTTCCGCATATGCAGATGGTACCCTATATCAGTAAGGGCTATACGGTTGCCGACCTGCTTTCGATACTGGGAAGTGTTGATTTTGTGCTGGCGGATATAGACCGTTGAAGACGAATGTGTCAATTTGAAAATGGAGATACTGAAAGATTTAAACCTTAACCATTGACTAATAAAATATGCTTTCGAACGAAGAAATACAGGACATTGATCATGAAGCGGCAAAGCTGCCCTATAAACAAGCGGCGGTAATTGAGGCATTGAAGATCGTGCAGCAGCGGCGCGGCTGGATCAATGATGAAAGCGTACGTGACATTGCGGAATGCCTTGAAATGAGCCCTGCCGAAGTAGACAGTGTAGCCACCTTTTATAATCTCATCTTCCGTAAGCCGGTGGGGCGGCATGTTATCCTGCTATGCGACAGTATTTCCTGCTACGTGATGGGATATAAAAATATATATGAAGCATTACAGCAGAAGCTAAAAATAAAATTTGGAGAAACAACCGCTGATCATCGCTTTACCCTGCTGCCCAATGCATGCCTGGGTTGCTGTGATCATGCGCCGGCGTTAATGATTAACGGAAACCTGTATAAAGATATTAGCATTGAAGCATTAGACAGCATATTATCGGAATATAACTGATCAAAATTTTATTCAATGGAACGTCCGCTTACTCAAAATATCCATGCCGGACGGCAACCGCTCAGTCTTAAAGAATATACTACCACCGGTGGCTACACCGCTTTGCAGCAGGTATTAAAAAACATGACGCCGAAGGAAGTGCAGCAACTGGTACAGGAAAGCAGGCTGAAAGGCCGTGGCGGAGCAGGGTTTAATACAGGTATGAAATGGAGCTTTGTTCCCATGGGTGAAGATGCCCCCTCTCCAAAATATTTGGTCGCCAATGCCGATGAAATGGAGCCGGGAACTTTCAAAGACCGCTTATTGCTGGAAGGTAACCCGCACCAGTTAATTGAAGGGATGATCATTGCCGCTTATGCCATCCAGGCAAATATATCTTACGTTTTTTTGCGATGGGCCTACAAAAAAGCCGCGCAGGTAATAGAGCGCTCCATTCAGGAAGCGTACCATGCGGGCTGGTTGGGTAATAATATTATGAACTCGGGCTTTAGTATTGATATGTACCTCCATACCGGCGCTGGAAGGTATATGTGTGGTGAGGAAACCGCTTTACTGAACGCACTGGAAGGTAAAAGAGCTACCCCGCGCGCCAAACCGCCTTTTCCGCAGGTGAGCGGCTTATTTGGGAAACCCACTATTGTTAATAATGTAGAAACCCTTTGCTGCATTCCGCATATAATAAATAAAGGTGCGGCATGGTTTCAAAACCTAAGCTACAGTGAAGATGGCGGCACAAAAATATATGGTGTTAGCGGTAAGGTAAATAACCCCGGTGCATGGGAATTGCCTATGGGTGTAACAATGCGCGAGCTCATTGAAGAACATGCGGGAGGAATGAAAAAGGGGTACCGGTTAAAAGGCGTATTGCCCGGAGGCGCTTCCACCGATTTTTTAACGGAGCAACACTTAGATATTAAAATGGACTTTAAATCGGTAGCGGCAGCGGGCAGCCGCCTGGGTACAGGCACCATGGTAGTAATGGATGACGCAACCTGCCCTGTTGGATTTGTTCATAACCTGCAGCATTTTTTTGCGCAGGAAAGCTGCGGCTGGTGTACCCCCTGCAGGGAAGGATTGCCCTGGGTGGAAAAAATATTATTATCCATTGAAAATGGAGAAGGAAAGGAAGATGATATGGAGCTGCTGCAAATGCATACGCAACTGCTTGGGCCGGGCAACACGTTTTGTGCCCTGGCGCCCGGCGCTATGGAACCGCTGCAAAGCGCTATCAAATATTACAGGGAGGATTTTGACCGGCATATCAGGGAAAAAAAATGTCCGTATTAAAACTAAGGCATCATGCCTACTATTTATATTGATAACAAGCCATATGAAGTAAAAGCAGGGAAAAACCTGCTTGAAGCCAGCCTCGGCCTTGGTTTTGATCTTCCCTATTTCTGCTGGCACCCGGCCATGGGAAGCGTGGGCGCATGCAGGCAGTGCGCGGTAAAAGTATTTAAGGACGAGCAGGACAGCAGCGGACGCTTGGTGATGAGCTGCATGGAAAGCGTGAAGGATGGCTTGCGCATGTCCATTACCGATAGTACGGCAAAAGCGTTCCGGGAACAGGTAATTGAATGGCTGATGACCAATCATCCGCACGACTGCCCCGTTTGCGATGAAGGAGGCAACTGCCATTTGCAGGACATGACGGTAATGACCGGGCATGATTACAGGCGCTTTGAATTTAAAAAACGTACCTATACCAATCAATACCTGGGACCGCTCATCCATCATGAAATGAACAGGTGCATACAGTGTTACCGCTGCGTACGGTTTTACCGCGACTATGTGGGAGGCGATGACCTGGATGTATTTGGCGCCCATAACCATGTGTATTTCGGCAGGGAGCAGGATGGCATATTACAAAGCCCGTTCAGCGGCAACCTGGCTGAAGTATGCCCAACGGGTGTATTTACAGACAAGACGCTTAAAAAGCATTATACCCGTAAATGGGACCTTACCACTTCACCCTCCATTTGCCAGCACTGCAGCTTAGGATGCAATATTATTGCCGGTGAACGTTACGGGCAACTGCGGTGTATTGTAAACAGGTACAACAGCAATGTGAACGGCTATTTTATTTGCGACAAGGGCCGTTACGGATATGAATTCGTTAACAGCGTGAACCGGATAACGGAGCCGTTGATCCGAACCCGCCCGGTAGAAGCAGTGGATGAAGCAACAGCAATGGGTCATTTGAAAAGTCTTGTAACGAGTGCTCCCGTTATTGGAATAGGATCTCCGCGGGCTTCAATGGAAAGTAATTTCGCGTTGATGCAACTGGTAGGCAAAGACAATTTTTATCAGGGCATAAGCGATGATACGGCATATCTGGAACGGCGTATTGTTGAACTGTTGCAAACAGGCGCAGTGAACAGTGTTGCACTAAAGGAAATAGAAGCTGCTGATGCGGTGCTGGTTCTGGGAGAAGATATCTGGAATACGGCGCCCGTAATGGCGCTTGCGGTACGACAGGCGGTAATGAAAACGGCGGCGGCACAAGCCGCGCAGCAAACCTCCTTACCTGCCTGGCATGATGCGGCAATAAAGGAGTTCGTGCAAAACGAAAAAGGATTTCTCGCAAATATTACGGTTATAGCTTCTCCGATAGACGCGATTGCTGCTTTTTCGGAGCATGAAGCGCCTGATAATATTGCCCGGCTGGGTTTTGCTATTGCACATCTGCTCAATGCCGCTGTCCCTCCTGTTCCGGGTTTAACGGAACGGGAGGCGGCTACGGCAAAAAATATCGCCGGGGCATTGCAACAGGCAAAACGTCCGGTAGTCATCAGCGGTACTTCCTGCTATAATGAAGGGATCATTAAAGCGGCTTTCAATATCAGCCTGTCGTTAAACCGGCCTGAAAGAAAAGCGGGTATAGCCTACGTGTTTCCCGAATGCAACAGCATGGGACTTGCCATGATGAAAGCGCCTCCTTTTGAAACTGCTATGCAAAGAGTAAAAACGGAAAACAACTGCACAGCTGTTATACTGGAAAATGATTTGTACAGGTATATGCCGGAAGGCAAGGCCGATGATTTCATCTCGCATTGTGGCAACCTTATTGTGCTGGATGTGCTGCATAACCGCACTACCGCGCAGGCACAGGTGCTGATACCTGCCGCTTCTTTTGCCGAAGCAGACGGCACGCTGGTGAACAATGAAGGAAGGGCCCAGCATTTTTACCAGGTATATATGCCGGCCAATGACCGTATAAAAGAAAGCTGGAAATGGCTTGGGAACATTAAAAACATGAAAGCAACCATCACCAACGGACTGCAGCATCACCCGGATGAATGGCTGGCGGCATTGGAAACCACCCTGCCCCAGTTTACAAACATCGCTAAGGTAACACCCTCCCATAATTTTCGTATCAACGGCCAGCCTGTACCGCGGGAACCGCACCGGTATAGCGGTCGTACGGCAATACTGGCCAATATTTCGGTAAGCGAGCCCCGTCCCCTGCAGGACGACGATTCCCCGCTTACCTATACCATGGAAGGCTATCCCGGACTACCGCCCGCATCTATGACGCCTTATTTCTGGGCGCCCGGCTGGAACTCCGGCCAGGCGGTTAATAAATACCAGGCAGAACCAGGCGGTGAGCTGCAGGAGCAGGATCAGCAGGTATGTTTGTTTCCGGGAAAAGAACAGGAAAACTTTCATTTTTTTAAAGACAGCCCTGAAGCATTTGCCGCCCGGCAGGATAAGTACCTGCTGCTCCCGCAATACCAGCTTTTTGGCTCAGGTGAGCTGAGCATTTACAGCACAGCGATAGAAGAGCTGGTTCCGCAGGCATGTATCATTTTATCAGCAAAAGATGCCGCAGATTTAGGTGTGGTAAACGGTGCGCCTGTTACTATAGAAAAAAATGAGCTCCATTATACCTTACCCCTGAAAATTCACGATGAACTATGCAGCGGTATTATCCTGGCGCCTGTTGGCTACCGGGGAATACCAGCTTTACCATGGGGCGCATGGGTTAAAATTATGGTATGAGCGTTATGCAACACATATGGATCGTACTGGGCGTACTATTTGTACTGCTCAACATTGCCGCCGGGCTAATTTGGGTGGAGCGCCGGCTGCTGGCATTGTGGCAGGACAGGCTGGGACCCAACCGCGCCGGCCCGCTGGGCCTGTTTATTGTGCTGGCCGATACGCTGAAATTGTTTTTTAAGGAAGACTGGATACCGCCTTTTGCCGATAAATGGATATTTATTACAGCGCCTGCCATTGTTGTGGGAAGCGTGCTGCTGAGCTTTGTGATCATTCCCTTTGCTCCCGGTATTGTTGTGGCCGATTTGAATATCGGTTTGCTGTTTTTTCTTGCCATGTCTTCCCTCGGCGTATACAGCATTGTATTGGGCGGCTGGGCATCCAATAATAAGTATGCACTGTTAGGCGCCCTGCGCGGCGCTTCGCAAATGATAGCTTATGAAGTATTCATGGGTTTGTCGCTGATGGGTGTAGTGATGCTGACAGGATCTTTTAAGATGGGCGCTATTGTAGAAGCGCAGAAAGACATGTGGTTTATTGTAACCCAGCCGGTTGGGTTCTTCGTGTTTTTTATTGCCGGTATTGCCGAAACTCATCGCCTGCCGTTTGATATTCCTGAGGCCGAAAGTGAATTGATCGCAGGTTACCATGCTGAATATTCAGGCATGAAGTTCGGTATGTTTTTTATTGGCGAATACCTGGGTATTACACTCATCTCTGCCATGATGGTAGCCTTGTTTTTCGGGGGATGGCTGGGGCCTGCATTTCTTCCGCCACTGGCATGGTTTGCACTAAAAACATTCTTCTTT
Source organism: Agriterribacter sp. (assembly GCF_035445465.1). Classification (NCBI taxonomy): domain Bacteria; kingdom Pseudomonadati; phylum Bacteroidota; class Chitinophagia; order Chitinophagales; family Chitinophagaceae; genus Agriterribacter; species Agriterribacter sp. The sequence goes on along the minus strand of NZ_DAOMQT010000004.1, from coordinate 68,275 downwards.
ATCGGCGTGTTCATATTGCTGCGGGCTTCGCTGCCCCGTCCGCGCTATGACCAGTTGATTGAATACGGATGGAAGATACTGCTGCCGGTTGTGCTGGCCAACCTGATGATCACCGGCGCCATTGCTTTGTGGGTAAGGGGAGAGTAATTTGAAAATTTGAAAATGTGGGAAATAGGAAATGAGGCAATTTGAAAGTATGCTAATTTGAAAATGAGGAAGGGATTGCAAGTTGCAGAGTAGGGGGGAAGCCTCATAGGTTTAGGTATAAGAGGAGAAAAGATGCTTTAGTCATAATATAAAATAGTCCTCCGGGATGTTGCAAAACATTCTTCCGGGAGGCGGAGTAAGCCTTATGTTTAGTAATCTTAGAACGATGTGGCTGGTTTTTTTACACCTGTTTCGCAAAAAAGAAACCATTCAGTATCCCGAAGAAAAGATAAAGCTGCATCCGCGGTGGCGTGGCCGTATTGTGCTAACAAAAGATCCGGATGGTGGCGAACGGTGTGTGGGCTGTTATTTGTGCGCTGCAGCCTGCCCGGTAGATTGTATTGCACTGCAGGCAACAGAAGATGAAAATGGCCGCCGGTACCCCGAATTCTTCCGCATTAATTTTTCGAGATGTATTTTTTGCGGCTATTGTGAAGAAGCCTGTCCAACCTATGCCATACAGCTTATCCCTGATTTTGAAATGGGCGAATACAACCGGCAAAACCTGGTATTCGAAAAAGAAGACCTTTTGATCAATAGCGAGGGGAAATACCCCGGGTATAATTTTTATAAAGTGGCCGGAATGGAGGCCGGGGTTAAGGCAAAAGGAAAAGGCGATAACGAAGAGCTTCCGGTAGATGTCAAAAGCTTATTACCATAAATGCAGTAACAACTATTTGCAACAGATGAACCTGCTGTTTTATATATCTTCCTTTGTGGCTGTTGCGGCAACCATTTTGGCCATCACCCGCTTTCACCCGGTGCACGCTTTACTGTACCTCGTGGTTTCTTTCCTTGCGGCCGCATTGATTTTTTTATCTCTTGGATCGCCCTTTATAGCAGTGATGGAAGTGATTGTGTATGCAGGGGCCATTATCGTGCTGTTCATTTTTGTGGTGATGATGCTTAACCTCGGCAAAGACACTGCTTTGCAGGAAAAAAACTGGCTTCGTCCCAAAGTGTGGATAGGGCCTTCATTACTGGTATTGATATTACTGGTTGAAATGATTGTGCTGCTGCTTACAGCAGAAGATACCGCCATGCACGTTACAGTGGTTGATCCCCGTAACGTATCACTCGCTTTGTTCGGTGAATACATTATTGCGCTGGAGCTGGCGGGTTTCCTGCTTATGGCGGGTATTGTAGGCGCAGCACATATAGGAAAGCAAAAGAAAAAGCAGCTTCACCGGTTTTTGCAGGCAGAGGTGATGGAGAGTGTGTAAACGTGAAAGTGTGGAAATGTGAGAATTTGAAAATGAGAGTGTATAAGTGCTGCGCAACAGGCAATGATGTACGGGGTTTTGCTGCAAAGTAATTACCGTAGAGGAAATCCTTAGGAGTTTAAGAAGAGCGAAAAAATGTGGGCAGGCATCGTGCACAAACTATCAAACCATAAACTATAAACTACAAATCACCAATGCCCCCTTTTAATGTGCATACCGTTTTAATTGTTTCCGCAATACTTTTTGTATTGGGACTGGTTGGCGTGCTCACAAGAAAGAATGTGATTTTCATGCTTATATCGGTAGAGATCATGTTAAATGCAGCGGGACTGGCCTTTGTGGCTGCAGGAGCAAGGTGGCAGCAGCCAGACGGACAGGTGATGTTCCTGTTCATACTGGCTATGGCTGCCGCCGAAGTTTCGATAGGGCTGGCATTGGTACTGCAGATATATCACCAGAATAGAAGCCTGGATGTGGGAAATATAACGGCATTAAAAGATGAGCCTTTGCATGAAGAAGTATAAACATAAAACGACTTAAGCAATAAACGGATATCGTATGAAGTACCGGTTTCTCCTTTAATTCAATAACGGGCTATTTTATGCATCAGTATTTATATCTTATACCAGCACTGCCATTGCTCGGGTTTGTCGTTTTATCTGTTGCCGGAAGGCATTTGCATAAAACGGTTATAGCATGGACGGGCGCCGGAACGGTATGCGCATCGGCACTGATTACCATTGTACTGGGCATTGAATTTTTCCGGAACGCTCCTGCTTCAGGAGCTTATACACAAGTATTATGGAGGTGGTTCAGTGCCGGTAGGTTATCTGTTCCCGTTAGCCTTGCTGTTGATGCTTTAACACTGGTATTTATATTCGTCATCACCTTTATAGGAGCGCTCATTCATATTTATTCCACAGCGTTTATGCGCAAAGACCGCGACTATGCGCGTTTCTTCGCCTCCATGAATTTATTTGTATGCTCCATGCTGTTGCTGGTAATGGCCGATAACCTGGTGCTGCTGTACCTGGGATGGGAAGGCGTGGGCCTGTGCAGCTACCTGCTCATTGGTTTCTGGTATGAAACGCCGGCCAACTGCCATGCTGCAAATAAGGCTTTCTATATTACGCGCATTGGCGATACTGCTATGATCATCGGCTTGTTTTTGCTGTTCAGGGAGCTGGGCACATTGCATATTCCTTCTATTCTTGAGCAGGCGCCAAAACATTTTGAAACAGGGGATACGACTATCACGCTTATTGCACTCTTACTGCTGGCGGGCGGAATGGGTAAGTCGGCGCAACTGCCCCTGCAAACCTGGCTGCCCGATGCCATGGCCGGTCCTTCACCGGTAAGCGCTTTGATCCATGCCGCTACCATGGTAACCGCCGGCGTTTATCTTATTGCGCGGATGCATACCCTGTTTACGCTCTCGCCCGTATCTATGAGCACTGTTGCTGTTATAGGGGCTATTACCCTTTTTGTAGCAGGCTGCAGCGCTATGGTACAAACAGATATCAAACGGATCCTGGCTTATTCTACTATCAGTCAAATCGGGTATATGTTCCTTGCTCTGGGCGTAGGCGCATGGGGTGCAGCCATCTTTCATTTTTTTACCCATGCATTTTTTAAAGCCCTGTTATTCCTGGCCGCAGGAGCGGTAATAGAAGCCCTGCACCATGAGCATAACATTTTTAAAATGGGAGGACTGAAGAACAGCATGCGGGTAGTATTTCTTACTTTCCTGGCCGGCGCTGCATCGCTGGCCGCACTACCGTTGGTAACGGCCGGGTTTTTTAGTAAGGATCCTATTTTATGGTATGCCTGGAGCGCCGAAAATGGTAATACTTTTTTATGGATATTGGCCATTGCCGGTGCTTTTATTACCGCTTTTTACAGCACACGGCTGATGCTGGTTGTTTTTTGGGGTGAAAGAAAGACGCCCGTTGGCGAACGCACAGGAAAGTGGATGACAGCGCCGCTTATTATATTGGCCATAGCTTCGGTTGCGGCAGGCTGGATAGAATGGCCGCACAACCTTATTCATTTTACCCTGCTGTCAGACCACTTGCAGCAAGTATTACCCGCAGTTGTTTTAAAACAAGATCTTCCTTCCGAATTTATTTTCCAGGGTATAGCGGTGCTTGTAACGTTTGCGGGACTGTATACTGGCTACGTTTTGTATTACAGCAACAAAACGATACTGGAAGGCTGGCGGCGATCTGCAGCAATGCAGGCGGTGAGAAGCTTTTTGCTGAAAGGGTGGGAGTTTGATGCATTGTACAATACCTTGTTTGTACAGCCTTTTCTTTTCGTTACCCGCATCAACAAAAAAGATGTATTTGACCGGCTGTATACTGGCATTGCACAGGCTAATATTAATATCAACCGCCTGTTGTCGCTTACGCAAAATGGGTCGCTGCGATGGTATATAGCCGGCGTGCTGCTGGGCATCTTATTCATTATAACCATGCAATTATTATGATACTGGCAGAACTAATAGCCATACTACTTATTGGCGGGTTGCTATGCTGGCTGCTGGCACGGTGGAACAGCGCGTTGCCTAAATGGATCGCTTTATTTTCTGCTATAGGTGGGCTGCTGCTTACCGTGTTGCTCTGCTGGCAATATAAAAATGGAGCGCAGAATGGCAGCGAATGGTTCATCAATTACCAGGTTAGCTGGATCCCTTCTTTTGGTATCAGCTTTCACCTTGCTTTAGACGGATTAAGCCTGGTGCTGCTGCTGTTAACCTTTTTCCTGGGCATTGTAGCAGTGCTTTGTTCCTGGAATGAGATCAAAGAAAAGCAGGGCTTTTATTATTTCAACCTGCTGTGGACGCTTGCCGGCATTTGTGGTGTATTTGTAGCGATGGATCTTTTCCTTTTCTATTTCTTCTGGGAAGTGATGCTGGTACCCATGTATTTTTTGATTGCCATATGGGGCGATGCCAACCGGCGCTATGCATCCTTTAAATTTTTCATCTTCACCCAGGCAGGTGGTTTGCTGATGCTGCTGGCCATACTGGCTTTGTACTTTATTCATGCGCAGCAAACGGGGGTTTATTCTTTCGATTATTTCGACCTTCTTCATGCTTCGCCCGGTGCTGCTGCAAAGTGGATAATGATGGGATTTCTATTTGCATTTATGGTGAAGCTGCCGGTTGTGCCCCTGCATAACTGGCTGCCCGATGCGCATGGAGAGGCCCCAACAGGGGGCAGCTTAATTTTAGCGGGCTTATTGCTAAAAACCGGCGCCTATGGTATTATTCGTTTTGTGATAACGCTGTTTCCCCGGGAGGCACAGCAAGTGGCGTGGTGGGTCATGCTGCTGGGCGCCATTGGTATTTTGTATGGCGCGTTCCTGGCTTTTGCCCAAACCGATCTGAAGCGGCTGATTGCCTACACCTCCGTTAGCCATATGGGATTTGTGCTGCTGGGTATTTTTGCTTTTAATGAAATAGCCCTGCAGGGGGTGGTTATGCAAATACTTACCCATGGTATCAGCACAGGCGCCTTGTTTGTAATTGCCGGCATGCTTAAAGAAAGATTACATACCAGGGATATTAACCGGATGGGGGGATTGTGGACGGCCATGCCTTCCATGGGTGGCGTAGCTATGGTATTTACCATGGCAGCATTGGGGTTACCTGTGCTGGGGAATTTTATTGCAGAGTTCCTGGTGCTCATCGGCGCATTTTCCGCTAATGCCGCACTAACGGTTTTGGCTACCCTTGGATTGATTTTTTCTGCTTTTTACGCGTTGCGGATGATGCAGAAAGTTTTTCTTGGCCCTGTTACCGTAACAGTGCCGCTCAGGGATTTGAATGCCAGAGAGTATATTATGATGGCGGCATTAACCATCAGCATTATTGTATTGGGGCTGTTTCCGCAGCCTGTTTTAGATATGGTGAAAGGAGTAGTAGGGGCGTTGGTTGATTAGTTGGTTGTCTGTACCGGCGCCGGATAAATTTTTGTCCCGCAGGTGCGGGACTCAATAATGAACAGAAAGTACAAGGGTGCGACGCAACGGAAGAGCAATAGTAATGCTGTAGCCCGGCCCATAAAAAAACAGTGCACATTTTTATGACCTATAATTAATTTGATTGGTTAACGGATGATCGGATAACGGGTTTTGTATTTGCTGATAGCTGACCGCCGAAACTCATATTATTCATTGTTTATTGCTGAAGTATGAATGAACTTCAATTTGAAGCGCTTCTTCCTTTTATGGTGCTGGCCGCAGCTTCCATGGCGGTGATCCTGCTGATTGCGTTTCGCATGAGCCATACCGTTATACAGGTGGCGGCGTTCCTTATGGCCTGCCTGGTGATCCTTGCCATGTGGTATGTAAGAGACACGCTGCCGCAACAGGTATTGCCATTGCTTGTGGTAGATGGCTTTGGCGCATTGTTTACGGGCATGATCATTTTTTCCATGATGGCAATAGGCTTGTTTTCCTATATTTATTTTGAAGAAAGGGAAGAAAATCCCAAAGAATATTACATCCTGTTATTCCTTGCCACACTGGGCGCTGCCATACTTACCATCAGCGTTCATTTTATTTCATTCTTTATCGGGCTTGAGGTGCTGAGCGTAAGTTTATACGCGCTGATCGCCTACCTGCGCAACCGCAACCATGCCGTGGAATCGGGTATGAAGTACCTGGTGCTGGCGGCAGTGTCTTCCGCATTTCTTTTGTTCGGCATGGCGCTCATCTATATGGAAACAGGCAGCATGGAATTTACAGCCATGGCGCAAAGCATAGAAGTATCTGCTTCTTCCGTGCTGTTTATGATGGGCTTTGGTATTATGCTGGTGGCCATAGGATTTAAGCTGGCATTAGCGCCTTTTCATTTATGGGCAGCCGATGTATACCAGGGCGCTCCTTCCCCGGTAACCGCTTTTATTGCTACGGTTTCAAAAATTGGTGTGTTTGCCGTATTGCTGCGTTTTGCCCAATCGGTTAACCTGCAGCAATACCCGCTGATGATAAGTACTTTTTCCGGCATCGCCATAGCTTCTATGATAGTGGGTAACCTGCTGGCACTGCGGCAGCAAAATATAAAGCGGCTAATGGGTTATTCTTCCATTGCGCATTTTGGTTATCTCCTGGTGGCCTTCCTGCCCGGCAATGCCGCGGGAGTGGAAGCAGCGGCTTTTTACCTGATGGCTTATTCCGTTACGTTGCTGGCCGTGTTCGGCGTTATTTCGGTACTGTCTACCCGCATGAAAGATGCTGAAGACCTGGCGATGTACAAAGGATTATTTTATAAACGCCCCGTATTAAGCGCAGTACTGATCATTTCTTTCCTGTCGCTTGCGGGAATTCCGCTTACCGCTGGTTTTATTGCAAAGTTTTTCGTGCTGGCATCGGGTGTTCATCAGGGCCTATGGATTCCTGTTATAGTGCTGGTGATTACCAGTGTTATTGGCTTGTATTATTACCTGCGTGTTATCAGCGCCTTATTCGCCGCGGCTCCGTCAACAGACAGCGTACCCAAAACCCTGCATCCTTTCTTTTATATTTCTACTTATATCACATTAATCATAATGATGGTTGTATTGTGCTGGCTCGGTATTTTCCCTGACAGCACAGTGGAGGGCATACGCGCTTTTTTGCTTATCCGCTGATAACGGGCAGAGGAAAGAATTAAAACACGGGTCTGTCTAAAAGTAATATTTTGCCACAAAAGCACGAAGAAAATAAAACCGGAAGATCAGGACTTTGTGTTCCTGCTGCCGGCCGGCAGGTTTGTGTATTAGTGGTATTTCTTCTATCCCGGTACTTTTAAGACAGCCTCTCCTAAACTTTTGCTGTTTTATAAATTAGATGCGTTTGCCGCCTGTATCTCCTGCCTTGCCCCCGTAATCTCAAATCAACGTACTTTTGCACCCATGAACAATATTGAAAGTGATTTGCAAACGCGCTGGTGGAATCTTGAAGCACAGTTAGTGGAACGGTTTGGTAAGAAGCCCGATATGGAAGCCATTTTATTTTTAATAGGTATACAGGAGTTCGGAGAGATCCGCCATAAATTCACCAAGGAACAAAAGCAGGATTTAATGCATGTGGCTGTTTGCAGCCTTTTTGCGCAAAGCGGCTACTATGAGCTGGAAAAAGTAGATGATGACGGCTGGCCGCATTTCAAACAATTGAAACCCCTGCCGGTAATGAACCTTATAGAGCAGGAAAGTTTTATGAAAGACCATGTTTTACTTTATTTTGAAAACAACCATATTTTAAAAAAGTAAGAAACAATTGGTTTTATTTGTGTTTTTTAAACCACAGGAGATTCTCATCAGTTATACGGTTTATTCCAACTGTTTTTGTAATCTTTGCTGCACAAAAATTAAAAATCATGAATTTCCCTGAAAATCTGCGCTATACAAAAGACCATGAATGGGTTCGCCTGGAGGGCGATATAGCAGTTATAGGCATTACCGAATTCGCACAAAGTGAGCTGGGCGATATCGTATATGTGGAAATCGAAACGCTGGATCAGAACCTGGCAGCCGATTCTGTTTTTGGCACAGTGGAAGCAGTAAAAACGGTAAGTGATCTTTTTTTGCCTGTAACAGGAACCATTATTGAAATTAACCCGGAACTCAATAATCAGCCGGAACTGGTAAACAGCGACCCTTATGGAGAAGGCTGGATGGTTAAAGTTAAGGTAGATGACGCCGCTGATGTAGAAAACCTGCTGAAAGCGGATGCTTATGCTGCCCTTGTACAGGGATAACGCGGTTTGGCTATGAAAAAAAAGCTGCGGTACGCCATGTGGCCAGCCATACTATGGTCTGTTATCATTTTTATTTTATTGATTATTCCGGGACAGGATTTTCCGAAAGGGCCTAAAGTTCCTTCTCTCGACAAGGTCATTCATGTTTTTTTATTTGGCGTGCTGGTATTCTTATGGTGCAGGTATATTGATCGCACTCATGCTGCACCCGTATTGTGGATGTTTTTACTCGTTTTTCTCATTTCGTGTATCTACGGCATCGCGATGGAGTATGTTCAGCGCTATTGGGTAGCAAACAGGGGGTTTGAAATGGGAGATATATGGGCCGATGTAGCCGGCTCTGGGGGCGGGTGGCTGATTTACCGCTATTTCTTTTTAAGGAGGCAGGACCTGGTATAAAAAAAATTGGCCTCTATAGAAATAGAGGCCGCAACCAAAACTAACTGCTTATGAGAAAATTGACTGTTTTTACAATCTCTTTATATTAAGACACAAAACAAGGAAGAAAGGTTTATTCCTGTATTGTTAAATATTTCTAAAGAACTTTTTTTCTTAACGTAATATACAAAATTAAATTGCAATTACAATGCCATCTCTTTGTTATGTATACAAAGTTCCGTAAAAAGAAATCAAAACATTCATAATGCTTTGTAAAATTATCTTAAAGAACTGTTATTCATTTATTACTCTTCTTTTTCCTGCCGTGGGGCCCATGCTTGTAAGAGAATAATAACCGCTCTCCATACCCAATGTTACCTGGTCATTTTTTATTCTTAAACCTGAAGAATGGAGGTCACTCCAGGTAGCATATAAGTTATGGAGCCATAGCGCTGCCCGTGTAAACTGCTGTATTTCATCCCGGTAAACCTGTTTAGTACCTGTTCTTATCCATTCTTTGTATACAATGTGTATCTTAGTTGTCTTCAACTCCTGATTTTTTGAAACAACGTTTTTATGCTTTAGATGTATTTAGAGGCGCTACAGTAGCTTTTATGATACTGGTAAACAATCCCGGAAGCTGGACGTATATATATCCGCCATTTGATCATGCCAAATGGCATGGTTGTACGCCTACCGACCTGGTATTTCCCTTTTTTTTGTTTGCGGTAGGTAATGCAATGGCTTTTACCATGCCACGGCTGCGGCAGGGTGGCGATGCCATGATGTGGAAAAAAGTAGCTACAAGAACAGTATTAATATTTTGCATTGGTCTCTTTTTGAATGCTTTCCCTTTTATCAGGTACAATGCCGACGGCGTTCTGACACTAAAAGCTTTTCAAAACCTGAGAATAATGGGGGTGCTGCAACGAATTGCCCTCTGTTATTTTTTTGCCGCTGTAATGATCTATTATTTGCGTCCTGCCAGGCTTTTTACAGCGGGCACGCTGTTGCTGCTGCTGTACTGGATAATGTGCCTGGTTTGGGGAGGTAACGACCCTTTTAGCCTGCAGGGCTGGTTTGGAACGGCTATAGACAGGGCGGTGCTGGGTGAAAGCCATATGTATCACGGCGAAGGCGTGGCTTTTGATCCGGAAGGCCTAATAAGTACCCTGCCCGCCGTAGTGCAGGTAATATTGGGTTACTGGGCCGGCAATTTCATTGTTCGGAAAAAGAATCTTCCGGCAGAAGAAAAAGAGGAGCCGGTAAAAGATTTCTATCCCTTACTGACAAAACTGTTTGTTGCCGGCGTGCTGCTGATTTTTACCGGGCTTTGCTGGAATACCGTTTTCCCGCTTAATAAAAAAATATGGACAGGCTCCTTTGTGCTGTATACTTCAGGGCTGGCTATTGTTGTACTGGCCATGCTCATTTACGGCATCGAAATAAAAAAATGGCGTGGCGCCTGGAGCCATTTTTTTGATGTCTTCGGGAAAAACCCGTTGTTCATTTTTGTACTGAGCGGTATATGGGTGAGGCTATATGGTTTGGTGCGGATAGCCGATGAAACCGGGGACGGCAAAACAGTATACAAGGGATTAGGTGGCTGGATGTACGACCATATGTTTGCTCCCTTATTTGGCCATATGAACGGTTCCCTGCTGTATGCGGTTTTTCATCTGCTTATTTTTTGGGCCATAGCCAGGTGGCTGGATAAAAGAAAGATATATATTAAAGTATAATAACCCTTTCATTGTATGACCAAAGTTGCTTCTCCCCGTTTTCTCGCCCTTGATGTATTAAGGGGCATGACCATTTGTTTTATGATCATTGTAAATAATCCCGGAAGCGGCGCAGAACCCTTTGCTCCACTATTGCACGCCTCCTGGAACGGGTTTACTCCTACCGACCTGGTATTCCCCACATTTATGTTTGCAGTAGGCAATGCCATGAGCTTTTCCCTGCCCAGGTACAGGCAACTGGGTACCGGCAGTGTGCTGGGTAAAATATTTAAACGTACGGTTATTATTTTTTTGCTGGGATACCTCATGTACTGGTTCCCCTTTTTCAGTGAAAGCCAGGGAGGCGGTTACCAGCTTTCTCCCATTAGCAATACCCGCATCATGGGCGTTTTGCAGCGCATTGCGCTTGCTTATTGCGCAGCGGGATTAATGATCCATTTTTTGTCTAAAAAAACGGTTTGGGCTTTAAGTGTTATTTTTTTACTGGGGTATTGGCTCATCTTATATGTTGGCGGCGACTACAGCATGACGGGCAATGCCGGGCACAAGCTGGATTTGCTGTTATTTGGAGAAAGTCATTTATACCACGGCGAAGGCGTAGCTTTTGACCCCGAAGGGCTATTGAGCACCATACCCTCCATTGTAAACGTAATAGCGGGTTACTATGCCGGTATTTTCATCCAGCAAAAAGGAAAAAGCTTTGAAACGGTAGCCAAACTATTAATTGGGGCGTTTGGGCTGTTGTGCATCGCTTATTTCTGGGACTTTGTTTTTCCCATCAATAAAAAGCTGTGGACCAGCTCTTTTGTGCTGTACACGGTGGGGCTCGACCTGGCTATATTAGGGATACTCATTTTTATCCTGGAAATCAGGGCCATCACCAAAGGCGCTTATTTTTTCCAGGTATTTGGCAAAAACCCGCTTTTCATTTATATCCTGTCGGAAATACTGTATACCGCATTTTATATGATCAAAACCGGCTCCGGCACACCCCTTTATGAAGCGGCGAATAGTACCGTTTTCCAGAAAATACTGCCTGGTGCGTGGGGTTCCCTTGCCTTTGCTGTTTGCTATGTGCTTTTATGCTGGCTGATCGGGTACTGGATGGACAGGAAGAAGATTTATGTGAGGGTGTGAGGCGAGTGAGGGGTGAGAAGTGAGAGGTAAATGGTGAATAGTTTTCGCTTCACGTTTATCGTTTGTCGTTTCACGAGGTGAGAAGTGAGAGGTGAATAGTAAACTTTTTATTAACCCCGCGATCTGTGTTGCCGGAACAATACCTTTGCACAAACCCGGAATTATGCCATTTAGCTTTAGTGAACTGGTAACGGTTGTATTTACGCTTTTCGCGATAATTGATATTATTGGGTCTGTGCCCATATTGATTTCGCTGAAACAAAAAATTGGCGGTATAAACGAGCTGCGCGCCACGCTTATTTCCGGTGGATTAATGATCCTGTTCCTGTTTGCAGGGGAAGGCTTTTTGCGTATCCTGGGCTTGGATATCAAAACGTTTGCGGTAGCGGGTTCGGTGGTTATTTTTATACTGGGACTGGAAATGGTGCTGGGACTGGAATTCTTTAAAAGTGAGAAAGATGTAAAAGCGGCAACGCTGGTACCTATTGCTTTTCCGTTGATAGCGGGCTCCGGAACGCTCACCACCATTATGTCGCTTAAAGCCAATTTTTCTGACCTCACTATATTCCTGGGCATTTTTATTAACCTTATTATCATTTACGCGGTTTTAAGGTCGTTGAATTTAATAGCCCGGATTTTAGGAAGTGCCGGATTAATTGCGGTGCGTAAATTTTTTGGCGTAGTTTTGCTCGCCATCGCCGTAAAAATATTCGCAGAAAACGCGCATGGGTTGATCAAGTAATGTGAAAATGTGAGAGATGTGTAAATGTGATAAGTGAAATACACCGGTTTACTTTTCAAACAAAAAGCTCTTTGGTGATAATATTTGAAGCCCGTAGAAAATCACATTTCCATATTTTCAAATTATCACATTTGTTTTGGCCTCGTAGTACAATGCCCGCCCGGCTGCCCGACTGAGCCATTCAGGCGGGGCTGAACGCCGTTCGGACGGGGATAGTATAAGAGTTTCCGAGATGTCCCGTTGAGGTACAAAGGCTTAGGATAGAGGTTCGATAGCAATGGTATAAAATAGGTAGTTCTTTTTTTAAATAGTTCTTGGCCTCGTAGTACAATGGATAGTATAAGAGTTTCCGAAGCTCCAGATCCAGGTTCGATTCCTGGCGAGGCCACTACTGCTTTTCCTATGTTTTATGCTTATGTTTTAAAAAGTGTTGAGCATAACTATTATTACAAGGGTCATTGCCGTGATCTTGAAAAAAGGTTACATCAGCACAATTCAGGAATGACAGGATCAATCAGGCCTTATATTCCTTTCACATTAGTCTGTTTTGAAGCGTTTGAAACAGAACAGGAAGCAATAGAAAGAGAAAAATACTATAAATCTGCAGCCGGAAGAAGATACTTAAAAAAAGTACTGGCCTCGTAGCACAATGCCCGCCCGCCTGCCCGACTGAGCCATTCAGGCGGGGCTGACGCCAGTCGGACGGGGATAGTATAAGAGTTTCCGAAGCTCCAGATCCACCCGCCCGAACGCCCGCCTGAACGAGCATTCGGGCGGGTATCGTTCGGTACGGGCGGGGGTTCGATTCCTGGCGAGGCCACAAATTTTAAAACGTGTATTTTGCTTACATAAGTGCCACCCGCTCTGTAATATCCGGTCTTTTCCTTACTAAGTGGCGCATCTCTATATATTTTTCTCCTCCGTTTGAGTTTTGGAATCTATTTTTACTGCTATGGCAAACAGGTCTAAGTATGGTTTACTATTATCTGTACTTATAATATTCGCGGTAAGCTGTCAAACCGCCAGGAAAACAATGGATCCGGCTAAAAAATTTCCCGCCGAAGTCCTGCGTAAAGATTATACCCTGCTCCGCGAAATCATGGAGCGGTTTCACCCTGCACTATACTGGTATACGCCTAAAGACAGCATGGACTATTATTTTGATCAATACTATAATGCCATTACCGACTCTATGACACGGCAGCAGTTTGGCTTTACTATATTGGCCCCGCTCACTACCAAAGTGCATTGCGGGCATACCAGCTTTAACTATCCAAGGGCTTACAGCCGGCGGCAGCGCGAGCATGCGCAGCCTTCCTTTCCGCTGTTTATGAAAATATGGCCCGATACGATGGTGCTTACTTCCAACCTGAATAAAAAAGACAGCATTCTAAAAAGGGGCACGTTAATTACCCGTATTAACGGGCTTGATGTGCGGCAACTGGCCGATACGCTTTTCCGGTTCATGCCAACAGACGGTTACGCAGAGAACGTAAATTATATACGGCTCAGCGCGGCATTCCCTTATTATCACCGCAATATTATAGGACTGTCTGCAAAATACGCGGTGGGGTATATAGACAGCGCAGGGGTGGAAAGAACAGCTACGGTTCCCCTGTTTGACCCGGCTACAGACAGCCTGGCAAGAACCTTTATCCGGAACAGGAATAAACAAATTGACCCTGAAAATAAGCCGGCAAAATGGGAGAACTTCAGATCGTTTAAAGCGGATACCGCTCATGCATTGGCGATAATGGCCATACACAGCTTCGGGAGCAAGGGTCGCTTACCTTCTTTTTACCGGAAAAGTTTCCGGCAGCTCCGCAAAGCAAAAACGCCCAACTTAGTTATTGACCTGCGCACCAATGGCGGTGGTAAAGTAAATAACTATACCTCCCTTGCCCGGTATATCCGCGATACACCGTTTAAAGTTGCCGATACCGCCACGGCCATGCATAACGGACTGGGGCGTTACAAACGTTACTTCAGCTCGGGATGGCTCAATTCGATGATCCTTTTTTTAACCACCACTAAAAAGGAAGACGGCAGGTATCATTTCAGGTACTGGGAAAAGCACGCATTTCATCCCCGCAAAAAAAATCATTACAACGGGCAGGTATTTGTGCTGATCAACGGCCCCACATTTTCGGCATCCACCCTGTTTGCACACACCGTAAAAGGACAATCCAACGTGTTGCTTATTGGTGAAGAAGCCGGGGGCGGGGCGCATGGCAACAGCGGCATTCTTATTCCGGATATAGTACTGCCCGAAACCAAAATGAAAGTGCGGATGCCCCTGTTCCGTTTGGTGCAATACCATCACCCGTCTAAAGATGGCAGGGGCGTAATGCCCGATATATATGTGCCACCCACGGTTGACAATATCAGGCGCGACAGGGATGGTAAAATGGATAAGGTAAAAGAGATCATAAAAGATTCATCTGCAATACAATAAATACGATGATTACTAACGGATAAGCATACCTTGCAGGAACTTTACCGGAGATAATGCAATAATAACACAACCGTTTCTTTTTTTATCCTTATAAAATTATTACTTTAGCAACCCGGTTTATCCCGATCGAATCCCTTATCCCACTGTTTTACTTCTAATCTTACACTATCGCGGCATGTAGCTGTATTTAGTTTACATCAAGTCAATCCCTGTTTAAAACCTCCGTTACCCTGCGACCATTACCACTGTTCCGCAAAAACGAAACCTTAAAGTAATACTGTAAAATGCGTATCATTTTTATTGTGCTTCTGCTGTGCATAACAGCGGGCCATTCGCTCCGGGCACAGGATGTGCCGGGTTGTATGGATCCTGCATCTCCTGATTATGTTGAAAATGCTACTATTAGCGACGGATCATGCGGATATCCTGACGGCTCTGCCGCACTATTAAATTCAAGAATTGCTACACTTCCTGATGACCTGCAGGAAATAAGCGGGATGATCTACTGGAATGGAAAATTGTACGGACATGAAGACAGTGGTAACGATCCCATTATTTATGAAATGGACGCTGCAACGGGAGTGATATCTAAAAGGATTACCCTGGAGGTTTCCACTGTGAATATGGACTGGGAAGACATCACACAGGATGACA
The DNA here is from genome assembly GCF_035445465.1 of Agriterribacter sp. Lineage (NCBI taxonomy): Bacteria > Pseudomonadati > Bacteroidota > Chitinophagia > Chitinophagales > Chitinophagaceae > Agriterribacter > Agriterribacter sp. The sequence continues at coordinate 52,992 of NZ_DAOMQT010000004.1, read as the reverse complement.
ATTATATTTATGTAGGCGATTTTGGAAACAATTCGGGAACCAGGCAAAACCTGAGAATTTTTAGAGTTGCCAAAAGCCTTATAACCACTATTACCGGAGAGTCGGGCACCATTGCCGCAGCGGATATTGCCACGATTAATTTTACATACAGCGATCAAGCTGATTTTACACCGCATCTTAATACCACTCCTTTTGACTGTGAGGCGATGATATATCACGATGGTAACCTGCATTTATTTACCAAGGGTTGGGATGGAAACGGTACCAAACATTATATATTACCTGCTACACCCGGAACCCAGGAAGCGACATACCTTGAAAGCCTGGATACGGAGAACTTTCGCATAACAAGTGTAACCAAGGCGAACAACAATGCTGTTATCTTGTTGGGTTATGAAACCGAATATTCAATCAATCCTCTTATTTTACCAAAGGTGGCGATATGGGTTATAAGTGGCTTTAATGATTATAATACAATAATAGAAACAGGGAATAAAAGAAAAATTGATTTAGGGTTGATTGCAAATACTCTTACTACTGGTATAGGTCAGGCGGAAGCGATAACTGCCACAAGCCAAACAATGGTTTTGATATCCAGTGAGCATTTTGCCATAACAGAACCTCTTCCAGTTACTATTAACCAAGGCTTGTTCGAATTAAATACTGAGCAATGGATGCCACTCTATATCCTCCCCTTCGGCATTACCAACTTTACGTCGCGGCTGAGCAATAACCAGGTGGCATTAACCTGGGAATACAGCGGGCAGGGCGTTGCTTATTTTGAAGTGGAAGCTGCCGGCCAGGCTAACGGAACCTACCGGTCAATAGGTAAAGTATACGATGCCGGTAACACATCATCTTTATTCAGCTTTACAGATAAGGAACCGCTGGTATCTGCCCAACGGTTTTACAGGATCAGGATCGTTTCACCCGATGGCAAACACACCTACAGTAAAACGCTTGCCGTTAGCGACAGCAGCAACACGCAATTCAACCTTACCGTGGCGCCGAACCCCTTCAGCGATAAAGTAGATATCAGCTTTTACAGCGATAAGCGGCAAACCGTTCAGTTCAGCATCATGGACATGCATGGCAGAACAATAATGCTGAAGCAGCTGCAGTGCACACCGGGCAGGTACAGCTATATGATGGATGGGTTGCAGGGCTTAAGCAGTGGCGTTTATTTTTTAACCGCCAGAACACCCGGCAATAATTATGTCCGGAAGATCGTGCGGTAATGTACGGCTGCCTGTTAAGGTGAGAACGAAGCATCTGTATTTTATTTGGTCCTTGTGATTTGTCTTTTGGTGCTTTGTCTTCCCTCGGATTTCGAAATTCAGGCTTCGGATTTAACCTTCATCCGCTTCCTGTAGCCGTGTTGAAAACATTTCACACAGTAACCACATCCTTCACTTCCAGCGCATCATTAAACAGCACAAATTCTGCGGTATAGCCTGCTTCTATTTTCCCTAAAGGCACTTTAGTTTTTAACAATTGCGCAGGATAAGCAGAAGCCATACGCAGCGCTTCTTCAAGCGGTATGCCGGCATGGGCCACCGCGTTTTTTACCGACTGCATCATGGTTAAGGCGGAACCCGAAAGCGTTCCGTTGGGAAGTGTATAACGGTCGCCTTTAAATACATGCCGGTATTCGCCTTTAGCTGTTTCTGCAACAGCGTCTGTTATGAAGAACAGGCGTTCACCCATAATTTTTTTGCTGATGCGCAGCGATACAAAATCAACATGCACGCCATCGGCAACAATGCTGCTTTTAACGGTATCATTATTATAAACAGCCCCAACCAGTCCCGGCTCGCGGCTTTGGAATGGCGACATAGCATTAAACAAATGTGTGGCAGCGGGAATACCCAAAGCAAATCCCTTTGCAGCCTCAGCGTATGTGGCATTGCTATGTCCGGCCGAAACAATAATATCATTATCCATTAGCATCCGTATGATTTCCGCATCGCAAACCTCCGGCGCTATGGTCATCATTTTAAGCACGCCCTTACCCTTTTCCAGCAGCATGGCTACTTCGTCAACGGTGGGCTTTTTAATGCATTCCAGGATATGCGCTCCTTTTTTTACGGGATTAAGATAGGGCCCTTCCAGATGCAAGCCCAGCACACCTTTACCACCCTGTTGCCAGTACTTCTTTACCAACTCAATGCCTTTCAAAAAATTTTCGATGGTATTGGTGGCCATGGTAAGCATGAACTGTGTGCAGCCGCCCCGGAGGCAATACTGGTAAGTAGCGGCAATAGCTTCTGTATTCAGTTCGGCCGAAAACAGTTTGCCATCGCCACCATAGATCTGCAGATCAATAAAAGCGGGCGCTATGTTCAGTTTACCGAGATCCTTAACGGCATACCCTGCCGGCAATTCCTTTTCGTTAACCAGCCCCTCTGTTATATTATTGTTCACCAGGATGGCTTTACCCGTTTCCTTTTTAATGCCGGTGTATATGCTGCAATTGGTATAGGCTATTTTCATTTTATTAGTATGGGTTCAGGGATCAATTAAAAAACTGTCGGCATCTTTCCAAAAAGGAAACTGCCTGCGTACCGCTTCTAATTTTTCTTTATGCAAAACGGTAGTGAACACCTCTTCTTTATGGGACTGTGTATACAATGTTTCACCCAACGGGTCAATGATCATGGAATCGCCGCTATGGTATATATTGTTGCCATCATTCCCTACACGGTTTACGCCGGCAACATAGCACTGATTTTCTATAGCCCTGGCATGGAGTAAGGTTTTCCAGGCATGGTTGCGGCTTTCTGGCCAGTTGGCCACATAAATAATGAGATCATATTCGGGAAGGTTCGCCGCTCCATCCTGCCGCGGATAATTTTTTTGCCGCACCCACACAGGGAAACGAAGGTCGTAACAAACCTGCAGGTTTATCTTCCACCCTTTTACGGAAGCGATAAGTCTTTTGTTACCAGGGGTATACCGTTCATCTTCCGAAGCGTAGGCAAATAAATGCCGTTTATCGTAGTAACCATAATTGCCATCGGGCAGCATCCATATCAGGCGGTTAAAGTACTGCCCGCCTTCTTCAATAATAACACTTCCGGTAAGGATGATTTTTTTTTGTGCCGCCACGGCTTTCATCCATGCTACGGTATCACCGTCCATTTTTTCAGCGAGTGCCTCGGGGTACATGCTAAAGCCCGTGCTGAACATTTCGGGCAAAATCACTACTTCTGTTGGTTGTGGTATGGCAATGATCTTTTCCTTTAACATCCGCAGGTTAGCGGCTTTATCTTCCCAGTGTAAATGGGTTTGAATGGTAGTAACAGAAAGTGCCGGCATGATCAATACATGAAATACATCAAAGCTTCCGCTGTTAAACAGGAATATATTGCTATGTAAAATAATAGATTTTTGCTGAGCCTACGCTATTCCGGCATTATTAATAAAGTTCACCAGCGCGGCTGTATTCTTTAAATTGAGCTTTTTCAGAATATTGTGGCGATGAACCTCTACCGTTTTAAGCGTGATGCTCAACTGCAGCGCAATTTCTTTTGAAGACTGCCCCTGTTTGATAAGGTCGATGATCTCTACTTCGCGCTGCGATAACAGGTTAATATCCGGCTTCTCGGTGTCTTCTAAGATTTGTTCGGAAAGGATGGTCTTTACCTCGTGGCAGATATATTTATTACCCTGTGCCACTTCGCTGATAGCGCCGATCATTTCCTCTTTTGATGAGTTTTTGGTAATGTATCCCATTGCGCCAACCTGCAGCATCTTTTTGGCATAAGCAGGCTGCGAATGCATGGAAACGCCAATGATCCTGGAATCGGGTGATATTTTACGGATTTCTTTTGTGGCTTCGAAACCGTTCATCGGGGTCATATTAATATCCATTAATATAATATCCGGATGGTTGCTTTCAGCGAGCTCAATAGCGGTTTTTCCCGAGTCAGTTTCAGCAATTACCTGAAATCGTGAGTCGCTGTTTAAAATAAAAGACCAGGTATCTCTGATCAGCTTATGATCATCAACTATTAAGATAGTGATCTTACTATTCACAGGATTGTGTATTAACATGTGCGGATAAGGTTTTTACAAATATAAACGACTTTAGAACTTTAAGAGCGAAGGTGCGTTTCAAAAGAATAATAATCAGCAATATAGACAAAAAATTAACTTATTTAAACAGGGCCAGGGGAATGCGATTTAAATGGGTATAATTTAAAGTCGCCCTGCAAAGGTATTTATATAAAATCATGCAAACCAATTATTTCCCGAAGAATGGCCGTAAGGTCCATGCTGCAGGTTTATACAACGTTTTTTGCGCATGTTTTGGAGACAGGCTGGTAACGGAAAGCCTGAAGTAAGAATAATAGCCATATTAAATAAAGGGACGCGGCTAATAATCTGCTGCAATATAAGGGATTAAATTCACTTATTGTATCAGGAAATGGAGCGGGCAAAGGAGGTACTGGAGAAATACCGAAAAGCCAAGTCATAAGTCCGAAGCCGGGAATTCGAAATTCGAAGGAATACAAAAGCACTAAATAACAAGAACCAAATAAAACTCAAATGCTAAATCCGAATACTAAAGTTCGAAATCCGAGGTCAAATGCAACCACAAACTATAAATTAAAAATCCGAACATTCAGCCTGTCGTTACTTACTGATGGCCAACGGCTGATTGCTGAGCGCTGACACCTGATAGCCGCATACAATAAGCTCATATTGAAACGAATTTCCCCTGAAACCTGAGACCTGTACCTTGCACCTCCATCCATCTCAAATAACATTAAATAACCCTTATTTTAATTCCTTTTATCTAATCCCCACGAAAGCTTACCCCTGAGGGTTTGTAAAAAGCTGTTTTCGCTCAGCCTTATCAAACTTATTGTAAACGCTTCTTTCTTAACAGCCAGTTGTATGTCTTTATTCACAATCTCCCGGCGGGAGTCCAATGCGCATATAAACTGGTCGGTTCTGCCTTCTATTTCAAAGGAAACAATACTGTTGTCCGGAATAACAATGGGTCGAACGTTAAGGTTATGAGGCGCCACCGGCGTTATAATAAAGCTTCCTGAATCGGGAAACAATATGGGTCCGTTGCAGCTTAAAGAATAGCCCGTTGATCCGGTAGGCGTAGATACAATGATACCATCTGCCCAATAGGTATTTAAAAACTCTCCATTGAGGTAAGTGTGGATCTTAATCATGGAGGAAGTATCTCTTTTATGTATGGCGAACTCATTAAGCGCATAGGGTGTTTTACCAAAGAGCGGGATGCTGGCATCCAAATGAATAAGGCTTCTTTTGTCAATTACATACGTGCGGTTAGCCAAAGCATTTACGGTATGGGCAAGCTCATGTTTGCCAATGGTAGCCAAAAAGCCCAGGCGGCCGAAATTAATGCCCAGCACGGGTATATTACTATTCCTGATAAAAGTTAAGGTATCTAATAAGGTACCATCACCCCCCATGCTTATTATGCACTCAAAACTATCATCCAGGTCACCCGCATCAATAAATGTTGGGTATTGATTTGGCGGAAAGAGATGCCTGACCTGCTCAAAAAAGTAGTGCTGGATGTAACAAGATATCTTATGCTTCTCCAGTTCATCCAAGAGGAGTATAAGGTCTTCCTGCCTCACGGTTTCGCCACCACGGCTGTATATAGCGATTTTCATCAGTATATTTTTTATGTTTTAATGGTCTGACGCCTGCCTGTTCGGTAGACAGGGAACTCCGCAAAGCATACAACCTCCTCTATGAGAAAAATTTATCATGCTCCGTTTCATTTTGTATTTTTCTAAAAACCAAGACGGGCCTGTAAAAATAAGCCCTTTTCTCCTAATTGGTTAAAGCTGTATTCCAGGAAAAGGGTAAGATCATAAATAGACAACATATCTATTCCGGCGCCTCCGGTATATAATAAACGGTTGTTTAAGGGATTAGCGTTCATAACGGGTTTACTGTACACGTAGCCCAGATCGCCATACGCTTTCACATAAAACCTGAAGGGAATGCTTCCGTAAGAACGCGATTTTAAGCCTGTGCGTAAAGTAGGCCGCCACACTTCTTTTCTTAACGTTATTTTAGACAGGCCGCCGGCAACACCATCTACAACATAATATTCCAGCCCCCGCATGAACATATCGTTGTAACCCATCATTTGCCGGTTAAAGTAAGGCTGATCAAATGGCAGCTTAACGGTTGCCACGCCCTGCAACGCAAAATAATAGGTAGGAAATAATTCCCAGTATTTTCCTGCTTTTGCAGAGAACTCCCAGAGGTTCATATTGCGGGTAATGCCTCTTTTTACAAAAGAAAACTCCCATTGAAATCCCTTTAGAGGATAAGGAATATAGTTAAGATTAAAATACTGGTATTGATAATTCAGCTCCGGGTATTTTACCGCTTTTGCGGCATTGCCGTAGTATTCGGGGTTAAGATTAAATACGGAATCATTGATCTTATTTACATTATAGCTCAATTTTACGTTATGCCTCCTGATATAGCCCGTTCGGTAGCTATACCCCAGGCCTATACGCAGTTTTTCCGTTACAAACCTGCTTTCATCTTTATAAAATATTTGCTTGTTATTTTCCGTGCTATAGTTGATTTCCTTGTTCTGCGAGAACTGGAAGTCAACGCTCATGCCGTTTTTTAAAGTCTTATCAAAATAAGGCGCTGTATAGTTAAGCAGCACCTGCTTCGAATACCCTGTAATAAGCCATATATTTAATTTATCGTTTCTGCCGCTTACATTGTTACCAATAAGCTTGATGCCGTAGTTTACCCTCGCCAGGCTGGCATTGTATTCATTTATCCACACATTAAAGTTGCGGTCAACCGGTTTAAAATACGGAACGGGAAAATAATACCACCTTTCCTTTACATCTATAACAAGGTCTATTGAATCGTTGAACCAATTGGTAAAATCAACCGTAACATCAATAAAAAGACCGGTATTAATTAAGTTTTGTTTGGAGCGGGGAAGGTTCCTGAGAATATCGGAAATAGAATATTTTCCGTTCTCCTTCATGGGTATTTCCCTGGCTATGATATAAGCTTTGGTAATTTTGTTGCCGGTGATGGCAACGTTGCGTATGGTAAGAAAAGACGATTTAAGCACATTATCATCTTCATGGGGTATTTCTTCGTTTTCCTGGGCTAACAAACATTGAAAATAACAAAGCATCATCCCGCATAACAACAGGTATTTATACCGTACGCTCATCCGCTCTATTGATGTGTATTTTTTTAATGACTAAAGAACTAAAATAGGATTATTATGTAAAGGTTTGTTCACCGGCAATAATAAATGATGCCTTATATATTAAGATAATTCATCAGGTGAACGAAATTATCCTGCAGTTCATTTTGGTATAACTCTTCACCATAGTAATATTTTATATTGTATTCATGCCGTTGAAAGGTGGCCAGGATGTCTGATATTTCTGCTTTATTGATGCGGATCGTAATCGTAAGCAGTTGGGTAGGCGTATCTAAGTAGCTGTTAAGCTGGGTAATGTAAGCATCGTTAGATTCAATAAGCCTGTTTATTTCGCCGACTGAAAAGTCGCTTTTCTCCATTTCTAATATGATGATCCCACCCTGTTCTTCAATCCCCGCAAAAACAGCGAGCTGCCTGAATAAATCTTCTTCACCAATAGCGCCCAGTAATTCATATTGTTCGGAAATAACCGGAACTACAGATATATGAAGGTCTTTTGCTCTTTTTACCGCCAGCAGAAAGAAGTCGTTCTGGCGAACGAAGGGGGTGGTAAAGCTCCCTTTCAGGCTTTCCATGGTGCGGTTGTCGTTGGTATCTAACAAATCATCTTCGCTAACCAGCCCCAGGTATTTATCTTCATCTACAACCGGCAGGTGAGATACATGAAAATCATTCATCTCCTGCAAGGCCTTGCCTGCATTATCATCCAAATGTAAAAATGGAATATTCCGCGATATAAGTTCTCCTGCAAACATAAGAAGTATATTTTCTTATACAGATAGATGCCAATTAGCCGTTTACCGCTGCAGGTTCATTCAATTTTGTGAGAAACTGATGCAAAATTTTGTTAAACTCATCAGGCACTTCCATCATAGGCGCGTGTCCACATTTATCAATAAAATGTAATTCGCTGTTAGGGATAAGGCGGTTGAACTCCCTGCCAACAAAGGGCGGAGTAATAGAATCATTGTTGCCCCATACCAGCAAAGTAGGTTGTTTAATTTCATTCAGCTCTTCACCGAGGTTATTGCGGATGGCACTTTTGGCCAATGCAATAATCTTTATCACTTTTAACCTGTTGGTGGTAATCTCAAATACTTCATCTACCAGTTCTTTTGTAGCTACTTTAGGATCGTAAAAAGTAAGTTCTGTTTTAGCCCTGATGTATTCATAATCACCTCTCTTGGGATACGTATCTCCCATCCCGCTTTCAAATAATCCTGAGCTTCCGGTAAGGATCAGTGATTTAATATTTTCCGGGTGTTTCAAAATATAAAGCAAAGCCACATGTCCTCCCAATGAATTACCTAAAAGGTGAATGCCTGAATAGGACTTATGCTCTATAAATTTGTGCACAAATTTTTCTATCCCGCCAACGGAAGTGTGCAACAGATCAAGCTCCAGCAAGGGAAGCATAGGCACCACTACTTTGTATTGCCTGCGAAAATATTCAATAAGATCCCCAAAATTACTCAGGGCTCCAAAGAGGCCGTGAAGTAAAATCAATGTTTCACCATTCCCTTCCTCTACATATTTGAACTTGCCATCTTGTTTAATTTCGTAACTCATCCTGTTCATACCTCAATTAATTGCTAAAATAATTTTTTTGCTCCATATACAGCCCCTTCCTTACAAAGAAAAGGAAAAAACTTTGAAATAAACGGATATTGCAACCAACCGCAGGATGCTTGCTACCTGAGAAAGGCTTAAATTTGAGTATCCATTTTATATTGTTGATTACTAATTTTTTAGGCATGGATTATCGTATTATGGGACATACAGGATTGCAACTAAGTGTTGTATCTTATGGCAGTTGGGTTACTTTTCATAAACAGGTTGATGATCGTTTGGCAGATGAACTGATGGGTATTGCCTACGACAGTGGCATTAATTTTTTTGATAACGCGGAAGTATACGCGTTAGGGGAAAGTGAAAAACTGATGGGAAGGGTACTGAAGCGAAAAAACTGGGAACGCAGCTCCTATATTGTTTCTTCCAAGGCCTATTTTGGCTGGAGGGGAAAGCACAACAAGCCCAATCAAACCGGGCTTAGCCGCAAACACCTGGTTGAAGCCTGCCAGGAAGCCCTGCAGCGCCTGCAGGTGGATTATCTTGATTTGTATTTTTGTCACCGTCCGGATACCACCGTACCCATTGAAGAAGTAGTGTGGACAATGAACCATTTAATACAACAGGGCAAAATCCTGTACTGGGGCACCAGCCAGTGGAGCGGCGCCGAAATTATGGAAGCCCACCGTGTGGCGCAGCAATATAAACTCATCGGGCCTGCCATGGAGCAGCCCCAGTATAATATGTTTGAACGGTTTAAGATGGAGCAGGATTATTTGCCTGTTTTTCAAAATGCAGGTATGGGCACTACCATATGGAGCCCGCTGGCAGCAGGGTTTTTAACAGGCAAGTACAATGACGGCATTCCTGCCGGATCGCGGCTGGCTATTGAAGGTTTCGACTGGCTGAAGGAAAGGTGGGTGCAGGACGATAAAATACAAAAAGTAAGAAAACTGGGAGATCTGGCAAAAAAGATGAATATACCGCTGGCGTCTCTAGCCATTGCATGGACCATCCATAACCCCAACGTTACCACCACTATACTTGGCGCAACAAAAAAGCAGCAATTAGAGGAAAATTTAAAAGCGCTTGATGTGGTTGCACTGCTCACTCCTGAGATCATTGAAAAAATTGAAAAAATACTACAGAATAAACCTAAATTAGATTTAGCGTAAACAACATATGGCCAAATCAACCACATGAATGCTACCGAAGCTTTGCAGCTCATCCGTACTTATTATAACAGCGGGGCCACACGTTCCTGTTCTTTCAGAAAGCTGCAGCTAAAAAAATTAAAGCAGGCACTGTTGCAGCATGAGCAGGAGATCTATGATGCCTTATACGCCGATCTCAAAAAAAGTAAAGAAGAAGCTTATTTTTCGGAGCTGGGACTTATACTCGCGGAAATCAGCTATATGCTTAAAAACCTGCGCAAATGGATGAAGGCTGAAACCGTATCGGTGAGTGTTGTTAATTTTCCATCGGGCAGTACGGTGTACCGAGATCCCCTGGGCGTAGTGCTCATTATAGCGCCATGGAACTATCCTTTGCAACTGGTTATGCTGGGCGTAGCCGGTGCCATTGCCGCGGGTAATTGCATCGTTATAAAACCCTCCGAAATGGCGCCTCATACTTCAGTACTGATTGAAAAAATAATCAGTTCTGTTTTTCCACCGGAGTATATCTCCGTAGTTCAGGGAGAGGGCGCGCAGGTAATTCCGGAGTTGATGAATGTTTTCCGGTTCGATCATGTATTCTTTACCGGCAGCATACCGGTTGGCAAAGCCATTTATGAGCTGGCTGCAAAAAAACTTATTCCGGTAACACTTGAGCTGGGCGGCAAAAGCCCGGCAATAGTAGAAGCAGATGCCCCTATAGCTGTTGCGGCAAAGCGCCTGGTGTTTGGAAAATTTACGAATACAGGACAAACCTGTATTGCTCCCGATTATATCCTGGTGCATGCCTCGGTAAAAGAAAGGTTAGTGGAGGAGATGAAAAAAGCAATTCAGGCATTTTATAGCGATAGCGCTTTAAGTTATGATTATGGCAAAATCATCAATGAAAAACGTTTTGATGTGCTGGTGAGCTATTTGCAGCAGGGCAATATATTGTTTGGCGGCGCACACAACAAAGCCAATCTTTTTATTGAGCCTACTTTAATGGATAATGTATCACTGGATGCATCGCTGATGAATGAGGAAATATTTGGGCCTGTTTTACCCCTTATTACTTTTAACAGCATGGAGGAAGCTTTGGCCGTTATAGAACGCAATCCGAACCCGCTTGCTTTTTACCTGTTTACCGGCAGCAGGCAGAAAGAAAAAGCGTGGATCAATACGGTACATTTTGGAGGCGGCTGCATTAATAATACCCTGGCGCATTTCGCCAGCCATTCCATGCCCTTCGGAGGCGTTGGCAACAGCGGCATGGGCAACTATCACGGGAAGTATTCTTTCGATGCCTTCAGCCGGTTAAAATCCGTATTAAAAACACCAGTATGGATTGATCCCGCCGTGAAATATCCTCCGTTTAAAGGCCGGCTGAAATTATTTAAAATGGTAATACGGTAAAGTATCTTAAAACGTACAGTATGCTCACCAAAGCAGGTATAGAACAATATTTTATTGCCGAGAGAAATGCAGGTATGTTATTGCTCATTATAGGTATTGCGGCTATGGTAATTGCTGTTATCTTTTTTATTTTTTTGAAAACCCCGTTATATAAAGGCGCAGCATGGCCCCTGGTCATCCTGGGTGTAGTGCAAATGGCAACAGGCTATAGCATATATGTAAAAAGCGACAAGCAGCGAATTGATGTGGTATATGCATACGACATGAACCCGGGCAAATTAAAAGCAGAAGAGCTGCCCCGTATAGAAAAAGCAGTAAAGGGCATAACTGTTTTTTTAGCGCTGGAATTTATTTTGCTGGCTGCAGGTGTGGTATTGCTATGGACGAACCGCCTGTTTTTTGTAAACATCCAAATAGGTTCTGCATTCCGAACAGGCACTGGAATAGCGCTTATTATACAGGCCCTGCTGCTGTCGGGCATAGATTATTCGGCTTACAAAAGGGGAAGTGCATACAGGGAACAGCTCCGGCAGTTTGTTGCAAAAAAGTAACATAGCATCAGCGCGGTAACAACCTCATGGCAGTGTATAGTGGGCTATACCTTCGTTCAATTGATTATACCCATCCTGTCGGTATTTTAACATTTCCGAAATGTTTCGTATTTAAAAGAAATGCTTTACATTTGATCTACTAATACTTTCGTAATTAAAAATCAAATGGTATGAAAACAGCATTTTGTAAAGGTACTGTGTTAACTATACTGGCGTTTGCCTGTATGCTGGTCAGCGTTTCCGTTAGCGCACAGGACCTGAAAAATAAAAAACAAAAAGAGGAAGAGATCATCATCAAAAAAAAGGGTGATAAGGATGAGAAAATAACCATTGTGGTGGATGGAGATAAAATTACCGTTAATGGAGAACCCTTAGCGGAATTTAATGATGATGATATTATTATCCGGAAAAGGAAAATTTTTGGACCAGATAATGATTGGGCAGACGGTAGCAGGACGTTCCGGGCGCCGCGTGCTCCATTTCCGCCGGGCGCTCCTGTTCCACCCCTGGGTTGGGGATTTTCGGGTGATGATGCTTTAACTACCACGGAGCCCAAAGCCCTGCTTGGCGTATATACGGAAAAAGATGAAAAAGGAGCAAAGATCAGCCAGGTAACAGATGACAGCCCGGCCGGAAAGGCGGGATTAATGAAAGGAGACATTATTACAAAAGCAGGTGATAAAAAAATTACGGATCCTTCTTCCCTCTCTAATGCCATCAGCGCTTTGAAACCCGGCGATGACATACAGGTTCAATATCTGCGTGATAACAAACAGAAGAAGGTGAAGGTTACCCTGGGAGAGCGCAGGTCACCGGCACGCACCTTTCATTTTGATGCACCTTCCTTCAATGAAGACATGTCGAAATCATTTCAGTTTCGCGGGCCTCAAAACTGGCAGGGCGATTGGGGTATGTTTAACAGCAAACCACAGTTGGGTATTCGCATACAGGATACGGAAGAAGGTAACGGGGTAAAAGTATTGGATGTAAACGAGGCTTCCCCGGCCGAAAAATCGGGCATACAAAAAGATGATATTATTACTTCAATTGATGGCACGGAAATTAGAAATGCCGGCGATGCTAAAAAGAAGATAAGTGAGCTGAAAGACAAATCGTCCTACCCGGTTACCGTGCTGCGCAATAATCAAACCGTGCAGATTGATATAAAGATCCCCAAAAATTTAAAAACGACAGACCTGTAGCGGAAGCTCATAATGATTTATATTCCGGGGCGGTTGCATACAGGCAGCCGCCTTTTTTATACTGGGTAATGTTGAATATCTTGCAGGCTGAAATGATTTTATATGAAACGCATAGTCACGGTATTTAATGTATTGATCATTACTGTGCTTCTTTTTACCGCCTGTAAAGAAAAACGGGAGCTCACGCAGGTAAGCATCACCCTGCAAAACAACCCCGAAACACAGGTAGTATCCCTGATCGGAAAAGCTTACGGAACATCGGCTGTAGTACTGGATACCGCCACTATTGAAGCGGGGAACAGCAGTTGCCGGTTTGAAACGCTTATGGACGCGCAAGGTATTTATAGTGTGCGGTTTGAAAAGGATGGCCGGTATATTTTATTCAGCAATGATGAGCCTGTGATTCATATTGCTGCGAACTGGAATGATTTTTCAGGCTATACTACTTCTTCCCCAGCCTCTTCATCACTCAAAAATTTGCTTGTTACTTTTAATGGTTATCTGACGGCTATTGACACGCTGAAAAGCAATAGTATACAAAGTGAAACAGACAGTTTAAAAAACATATGGAGCAGCGCTGCGCAGCAAAAAACAGCGGAGGCGCAGGAATATCTGGTACGTTATACCGACACGGCAAACAGTTCCGCGACCGCTTTATATGCGCTTGGTATTTTACAGCAAAAGAATATGGATCCCGCGATAATGCAACCGCTTGTTACCAGGCTGGCGGGCCGCTTTAGCAACAATAAAGAAGTAAAAAGAATAAGCGATGCCTATACCGCGTTGCTTACCCGGCAGATGGCTATGCCGGCTGTTGGAAAAACTGCACCGGCATTTAGTTTACCCGATACCACAGGACAAACGGTTACGCTGGAATCTTTCAGGGGAAAATATACGTTGGTAGATTTTTGGGCGAGCTGGTGCGGACCATGCCGGAAAGAAAACCCATCCATCGTAGCGGCCTTTAATGCCTACAAAGACAAAAACTTTACGATCCTTGGTGTGTCTTTAGATAAGGATAAAGCAGCGTGGTTAAACGCTATCCATAAAGACGGATTAACCTGGCAGCATGTAAGCGATTTAAAGGAATGGGAAAGTATGGTAGTGCCATTGTATGGTATTGAAGGCATTCCCTATAATTTGCTGTTAGATCCGGGGGGAAAGATTATTGCCATGAATTTAAGAGGAGATGCGCTGGAAAAAGAACTTGCAGCAGTATTAGGTAATGCAGGACAGGATTAGGTTTGAGAGATGGTACAGGTTGCAGGTTGCAGGGGAAAATCCGTTTCAATATTGGGTTTATCGTTGCATTTCGTTTCGGATTTCGAACTTTAGTATTCGGATTCAGCATTTGAATTTTATTTGGTTTTTGTCATTTGGTTTTTGGTGCTTTCTATCTCTCCTCTTTTATTCCTTTAACCGTATATCCTTTTTCCCGCAGCAGGTTAATAATGCCCTTCGGACCGCCAAGATGTCCTGCGCCTACGGCAAAAAATATTTTTCCGCTTTGCATGGCGTTTTCCATAACGGGTATCCATCTGCGGTTACGGTTATATAAAAGCACTTCTTCCGAGCCGGCAATATCGGGTGAAGACATAATCTGCCGGTATATCATATCAAGATTCTCCTGCTTATAGGCGTCAATCATTTTGACAAACTCTTTTTTCTGCTCATCAAATCCATTAACATACCGCATTACCATTTGCACCTGCACGCTGTCGGGCATATCGTCAAATATTTTCATTTGATCTTCAATGGTTTCCAGCCCCAGCACTTCTTTATTTTGTTCTTTTGCCATGTTAACAAAGGTCATCTCGTACGATTGGGGTTCAGCACAGGGAAGGCTTTTAAGGGTAAGAATGCTGAACAATACAAAAGGTTTCATGGTATTCAGCAGGGTGAGCGGCATACCAATGGTATCACGAAAAAAAATATTCAGCTTATTATAATCGCTGTCGCTGAACATGTCACTCAGCTTTTTGCCCTGCAGCAGGGAAAGCTGCATCATTTTCATATTCATGGCCGGATCATCCATATCTACTTCAAGAAAAACCTTTTGTGCGGATTTAAATTTTTCCTGAAGCTGTTTGCCCGTTACAAAATCTTCAGTACAGATCATGTGTACAGTGCCATACAAATAAGACGGGCTGCTGATACCATTCCCGGAAATTTCCCATAGCAGCGCATTATCTGTTTGTGCAGTAACAGCGGGAGCACAAAAATGCTGTACAAAAAAAGCGGTAAATAAAACAGGAAGTTTGCGCATGTTAATACATTTCTTATTAATCCTCATTCACATCATTCTTCCATTTCCAGTAACAGGTTTTTTAGCTTTTGAATATGCCTGCCGTATAAACGACCTGCGTACCACCGGTTAAAAAAATAAAAGATAATGGTAAAAATAACGGTAATCAGCAGATATAGCAAAGCAAATGCCGAAGGTTCTTTTCCGGCGTATGCCGAAGCAAAAATAATGATGTGCTTATAATGTAAAAGCAAATAAAAGAGAAGCATAACAACCGGGGCCATTGCGGTGCCGGCAATAAGGTAAAGCCGCACATATTTTTCCAGTGTTGCCAGTTGTAAGCTGAGGTTGTATTTTACCTGGCATGCAGGACATTGCATGGCTTTGAGCAATTTATTCTTCTTATAAAAATAGCTTATAAAAAGAATAGCCAGCAGTATATAAGCCCAGCTTACTTCCTGTAGCCGGCCGCCAAATGACACAAAATAAAACACAGCTATAGCGGTAACACATACAAGCACAATAAGCAATTCATAAAAAAGATTGCGTCTTATTTTTGAAACAAGGCTTTGAGACGGGGTGCCGGGTAAAAGCAGCAACTGTTGCTTTTCCTCAACAGGCATAGCATCAACTTCACCTGCTTTTTTCCACGCCTCTTTTAAATATTCTAATTCCATTATTCCTATTATTTGAACACTATAGTAAAGAAAGCTATTGCATCTGCCCGGTATGCCTGCGCAGCTTTTCTTTAATTCGGTTTATTTTAACCCGCAGGTTTGCCTGGCCAATGCCCAGTACTTCTTCCATTTCCTGGTAATTGTTTTCTTCGAGGTATAGCATTAATATGGCTTTTTCAATATCGGACAAATGGGTCACAGCTTCTTGCAAGAGTGCCAGCCGTTCTTTCTGTTCCAGTATGTTGTGTTCCTGCAGTTCCATAGATTCCGCCGGTAATTCACTCGTTGTGATGATTCTTCGCTGTTGTTTGCGAAAATCGGAGATGGCGGTATTTAGTGCGATCCGGTACATCCACGTGCTGATCTTTGACTCATTCCTGAATTTGGGGAAAGCCTTCCAGAGCTGTACTATAATTTCCTGGAAAAGATCCTGCCTGTCCTGGGCCGAATGACAATACAGGTGGCATACTTTGTGTATGATGCCTGCATTTTCCTGTATTAATTCCAGGAACCGTTCCTGTATTTGATCTGTAGCCAAGCTGTTATTATACCTGCAAATATATTAGTCGGAACAACAGGAAAATTGTTACAGCGGCAGAAAGCCGGCCTATTATAAAATACCGCAGCCTGTAAGCAAAACAGCATAACGATTCCATACAGTATCTTTACAGAGCAAATGAAAGCTATACTATACTTTGGAGTAACTGTTTCTTTAATGCTGTGCTTGTGCTGTAATCATAGCCTGGCGCAAATACAATACAACGGTAATATATCAGCATATGCAGTTCCGGCTCAGCATAAGACTTATACATTAAATTATAGCTGGTTTCAGCAACAGCAGGCGGCATATGCCGATAGTACACAAATGATGCGCAGTATGCTGCGGTTAAAAAAAATTGATGCTGCACCGCCTGCGGCTTATTACAGTTCCTGCCTGGGCTTTTTTTGTAAAAAAGAATGGCAGCTTGAAAAGGCTGTAAAAATTCCGGTCCGGTTAAGATTGGGGTCACTTGATTATTGTGATCAACTGGAAGGGAAATAACGGGTGCATGTACACGAAGTGAATGAACGACCCTGAATTAACGTACACGTACGGGTTCGTTTGTAATATGACGAACAACAAAGAGGTCAGTTCTTATTGCAAAGAAAAATGAAGGGTTTTAATTCACTCTGGTACATCATCTCTGCCAAAAACTTCTCATCCTGCAATATCCTGTACTTATTCATATCAATAACTTCATTTGCCCCGCAAAAAGTATCTGCAGACTCTATATGAAAAAGTATCTCATTTAATTGCTCTACTTCCTGTTCTATGGCCTGGTTGGTCATAGCTTCATCTTTCAGTAATACAAGTAAATCACGATTGGATGTTTTCATACTTATAGGATTTCAATTATGGATAGTGTATTCGCGCTGTTAATAACCTACCATTCCCTTCTTACTGGGACAACCACAACCCTTTTGCCCGCCTTTAAAAACACCACACCCGGCCGTCATAACTGCTATCAGCAGAAACAACACTAAAAAAATCTTATAGCTTCTTTTCCTCATTATTTTCTGAATTGCTGCGTGGTGTAAATTTAAACTAAATTATCTTTAAATTATTGTTATAGCCATAACGCTTTTAAAAGGATTAACAATAATACCTGTTTAATTTGAATTCCGGCATGCATCCCCCAAAAATATTAGTGGCGCCATTGAACTGGGGCCTGGGGCATGCTACCCGCTGTATTCCTGTTATAAATGAATTGATTAGCCGGAACTGCATAGTATGGATCGCCGCGGGCGGAAACAGTTTGCAACTGCTTCGTAAGGAGTTCCCCTTACTGCCTTTTTTGCGTTTAGACGGGTATAATATTATTTACCATAACACAAAATCCGGTTTCAGATGGACGATGGTCAAACAAATTCCTGCAATAATAGCTTCTGTAAAGCGGGAACACCGCTGGCTGAAAAAAGCAATGGATGAGTATCATTTTGATGTTATCATAAGCGATAACCGGTACGGACTTTATTCCGGGAAAGCATTTTCTGTTTTCATCACCCACCAGTTGGGTATTAAAACAGGAATGGGAAAACTGGCGGATAAGCTCATACAGAAAATCAATTACAGGCAGATCAGGAAATTCGATGAATGCTGGGTGCCTGATTTTAAAGGAACGGAGAACCTTGCCGGAGACTTGTCGCATCCGGCGGTATTGCCTCCGCATACAAGCTATACAGGCGCCTTGTCGCGGTTTGAAAAAAAGGAGGAAAACAAAGTATATGATCTGCTGATCATACTGTCGGGCCCCGAGCCACGGCGTACGATATGGGAACAGGTGCTGCTGAATGAACTCAAAACATACAAGGGAAAAGCATTGGTAGTACGCGGACTCCCGGATTGTAATGACGTTATGGAAGTGGATGGAAGTACAGCAATAGTGAATTTTTTTTCATCGGGTGAGCTGGGTGCTGCCATACAACAATCGGAATGGGTGATCTGCCGCAGTGGCTATACTTCCGTTATGGACCTGGTGCAACTGGAACATAAAGCCATATTGATTCCTACCCCGGGTCAGCCCGAACAGGAGTATCTTGCACAATGGCTTCACCAGAATAAAATTTTTTATACTTGTGCAGAAAACGCATTCTCCCTGCAGCAAAGCCTCCGGGAAGCCGAAAACTTTCCTTTTAATTTTTCTGTGTTCAGGCCTTTTCTTTCGGGGTATAAAAAGCAGATCGGGAATTTAATACAGCAGCTTGCGATGCCCCGGCATTAACTGCCGTTTAAAATCGGCGACCACCTGCCGCTTTTATGCCGTGTGGTGGCAATACCTAATGCGAAACAGCTTTTAGCCCTATAATAGAACCTATAAGTGTAGTAATGAAAAAAATACGCCAAAAATCGGCGGGGTCTTTAAATACAAGAATGCCCATCAAAGCGGTGCCTACAGCTCCAATGCCCGTCCATACCGCATAAGCGGTACCGATAGGTAAGGTTTGCGTAGCTTTTACCAGTAAATACATGCTGATAGACAGGCATACAAAAAAACCGGCGTACCACATATTAGCTGCACTGCCGGTTGATTCCTTTGCCTTGCCCAGGCATGAGGCAAAGCCAATTTCAAACAATCCCGCGATAATTAACAGTACCCAGTTCATAATTTAATCTGAATTTTGGATGTTCGGAAATGGAGATCAATTTGTTATTCTTTATGTTTTTGGGTATTTAACACATAAAAATATAGTACACAAAGAAAACCCATAGCGTACTGCCTGATACCTGTGTGAAATCTATATCCCTCTGTTTTTATGTGGTTCAATAACTTCCAAAACTCACGTTATTTTATCAAAAGTATGACATCCCCTTGTGCCGGCGATGGCATAACCGGGCAGTATCATTTGTTTGTGTATAAAGTGAGATCATAAAAACTCCACGGCTCTTTTCAGGTCTTCGGGCGTATCAATACCAACGCCTTTGTAGTCTACAATGGTCATGCGCAACGGTATATCGTGTTCCAGAAAGCGCAGGCATTCTATTTTTTCGGCATCTTCCAGCGGTGTTACGGGCCATTTTGTAAATTTCAGCAATGCCTGCTTCGTAAAAGCGTATATGCCTATATGTTCATAGTGAACAACAGGTATAGATTCATTGCGTGGATAGGGAATAGGATTTCTGCTGAACAGCAGGGAATTCATATTAAGGCTGGTAACTACTTTTACTATATTGGGATTTTCAATCAGCTCTTTTTCTTTAAGCGGCCGCATCATGGAACCCACTTCCACCGTATCATCGTTAAATAATTCAATAAGCTGCTGCAAAGGCTTACGCTTAACAAATGGCGTATCGCCCTGCACATTCACAATAATATCAATATCCATTTGTGCAGCGGCTTCCGCAATCCGGTCGCTTCCGCATTCGTGCTCTTTAGTGCTCATCAGCGCGCTGCCGCCGTGCGCTGTTATTTCATCATAAATAATATCGCTGTCGGTTACTACCCAAACTTCGTCAAACAAGCCGGTGGCAACCGTGTTGTCATGCGTGTGCCTTATTACACTTTTATCGCCCAGCATTTTCATCAGCTTTCCCGGGAAACGGGAAGCGGCATAGCGGGCAGGAATCATGGCAACGATCTTCATAGTAATATTTTTTTCAAAGATAGGACGATCATTAATAATCCGTCTTTATCGTTTTGTCAAAAGGAATCCTGAACTGGTAGCCGAGATCTTCGTCATCCCTGCCCTCCAGCACATCCAGCCCATATGTAAGATTCCGCGGATCCTCGTAGGCAAATGTGCCAAACATCCTGTCCCATAAAGAAAAGATATTCGCAAAATTAGTGTCGGTAAAAGGCCGCTCAAAATGATGATGGACCTTATGCATATTGGGTGAAATGAATACCCAACTCAATGGTTTATCGAGCCATAGCGGCACCCGTATATTAGCGTGGGTAAAATGGGTGAAGAAACCTGATACGCTGCGGTACAGGAAATAATAGGCAACAGGAACGCCCAGCACCAGTACGCCAACAACTGTAAAAGCTTCGCGAAACAGCCACTCACCGGGGTGATGGCGGGTGCCGGTGGTTACATCAACCTTGGTGTCGCTGTGGTGAACCATGTGAAACTTCCACATCCATTTTATTTTATGCATGAGGTAGTGCGGGGCGTACTGTCCGAAAAAGTCGAGGAAGAAAAGCGTGGCAATTATTTTTATCCATACCGGCAGGTCAAATACATACAGCAAACCAAACTGGTGCGCTGTTACCCAACTGCATACTTTAATGGTAGTGTACCCAAAAATAATATTAAGCACCAGCGTACAGGCTAAAAAAACAAGGTTAACGCCGGCATGCCGGTATCTTTTAAATGAAAAACGGAACAAGGGATAATAACCTTCGATCAGCCAGAAGACAATCATTCCCCCCATCAATATCAGCACCCGGTGAGCGCTGGGTATATGCTCCCAGTATTGAAGAAAATCATTCATACAGATTGGCGTCAATATAATTATCAAAACTCCTTACCGTAATGAAGGGCATACACCATACAATTAATATGCTACTGGTTCAGCATCAGGGGCATGGCCAGCATCAGCAGTTCCTCGTTCTCTTCTTTATCTACCGGCGTTATAATCCCGGCTTTTGAAGGTGTGGATAACTGCATTACTACTTCAGTGCTATCGGTAGCATTAAGCAGCTCAATTAAGAATTTAGCATTAAAAGCAATCTGCATATCCTCCCCTTCATAACGGCAGTTCATCCTTTCATTACCTTCAAAGCTGAAGTCAATATCCTGTGCTGCTAACTGCAATTCGGCTCCGGTAATACTAAGCGCAACCTGGTTGGTGCTTTTGTTACTGAATACGTTCACCCTGCGGAGAGCGTTTTGAAAATCGGCGCGGCTTACTGTCATTTTATACGGATTTTCTGCGGGGATCACCACTTTATAATCCGGGAAGCGGGCATCAATGAGACGGCAAACCAGCTCAGTGGTGCCGTGATCAATAAAAAGATGATTGCTGTTATAAGATACTTTTAGCTCATCCTCATTATCCGGAAGCGCACTTTTTAAAAGATTCAATGGTTTTTTAGGAACGATAAGACTATCTTTCTGGGGGCAGTTCACATCCGTTTTGCGGTAGCGTACCAGCCGGTGGGCGTCTGTGGCAACAAACGTAATTCCTTTTGGATCCAATTCAAAAAACACGCCTGTCATTGCCGGGCGAAGATCGTCATTGCTTACGGCGAAAAGCGTTTTATTAATTCCGGTTACCAGGGTAGAAGCGCTCATGGTAAACATATTGGTATCTTTGGCTGCCGGTTCCTTGGGAAAATTATCAGGGTTTTCGCCCATTACCTTATACTTGCCATTGTCGCTGGTAATTTCCACTCCAAAGTTCTTGTCAATGGTAAAAGTAAGCGGTTGGTCTGGAAGGTTTTTCAGTGAATCTATGAGGATCTTTGCGGGTATGCATATGCGCCCGTTGTCGCGGGCTTCAATTTCAAGATGGATTTTCATTACTGTTTCCAGATCGGTAGCCACTACAGTGAGCCTGTTCTTGTCTATTTCAAATAAAAAATCTTCCAGTATAGGTAAAACCGTGTTGGCGCTGATAACGCCGCTGATCTGCTGTAACTGCTTTAACAATGCGGATGAGGAAACAATAAACTTCATAAATCGGTTAAATTAGGATTATGGCAAATATAGAATTAAGGCAATAAAACTACCCTTATTTTTTTAAACAATATCAACTACTAATCCACTAACTTCCCGCTTCGGCCGGCAGGCTGCTATGTTTAGTTATATGATATTACGCGGTAAGGTTACCCAGGAACAGGCGCTCCTCAAAATAAAGCACTATTGCGCTTACCAGGAGCGAAGCCATAAGGAGGTTATGGGCAAGCTATACGACCTGGGTTTATTCAAAAAAGAAGCGGAACTGCTGGTTGCGCAATTAATAGAAGAAGGATACCTGAATGAAGAACGTTTTGCCATACAGTTTGCAGGCGGCAGGTTCAGAATTAAGCAATGGGGCAAAAAGAAAATAGAGCAGGCGCTCAAAGAAAAGCAGGTAAGCAGCTATTGCATCAAAAAGGCCCTGGCACAAATTGATGAAGAACCTTACCGGCAAACACTGCAAAAATTAGCTACCGTTAAATGGACGCAATTGAAAGGGGAAAAGAATATTTTTATAAAAAAACGAAAATTGCAGGATTACCTGCTGCAAAAAGGTTACGAATATGAGCTGGTGAAAGCGGAGGTGAGCGGTAAGGAGTGAGAGCCTTTGGGATGGATGCAGGTTTCAGATTGCAGGTCTCAGGTTTGAGCGATCAGATCATTAGCTATCGGTGACAGTAACGACAGGCTGATCTTCGGATTTGAAATTTATTTGGTTCTTGTCATTTGGTTCCTGGCGCTTTTACTTCGGATTTCGGATTTGAATCTTCGGATTTTTGCATATTACCGGTTCTTGTCTTTTGAATACTTGGTTCTTTTGCGTCAACAATTACCTTTGCCTGAAATTGCTGAACATGTTACAAATAAATATAATCAGGCAGGATGTGGCCCGTGTAAAAGAAAAGCTGGCGATTAAAAATTTTCCCGGTATTGAGCTGGTTGATAAGATTATTGTATTGGATGATGACAGGAAGGCGCTTCAGCTTGAATTGGAAACGCTTCAGTCGAAAGTAAACAGCCATTCCAAAACTATAGGACAGCTTATTGCCAAAGGGCAGAAAGAAGAAGCGGAGAACGCAAAAAAATCAGTGGCTGATTATAAATTGCAGATCGGTGAGCTGAATGTAAAGCTGGCGGAAACGGAAAAGCTGTTGCTGCATGAACTGGTAAAGCTCCCCAACCTGCCCTCTGATAAGGTGCCTGCCGGCAAAACACCGGAAGATAATGTATTAGTGCGGGAAGGCGGCTCGAAGCCTCATTTACCGGAGCAGGCGCTTCCCCATTGGGATCTGATAAAAAAGTACGACATCATTGATTTTGAAACCGGGGCCAAAATTACCGGTAGTGGTTTCCCTTTGTATAAAGGGCAGGGTGCCAGGCTGCAGAGAGCCCTGGTACAATATTTTTTGGATTATAATACCGCCGCAGGCTATACCGAATATCTTCCGCCTTTTATGGTAAATGAAGCCTCAGCGTATGGTACCGGCCAGTTGCCGGATAAGGAAGGGCAGATGTATTATATGCCTGCCGACAATTTTTACATGATCCCTACCTCAGAAGTGCCGCTTACCAATATTTACCGGGATGAAATTATAAAGGAAGAGAACCTGCCCGTGAAAATGACGGCCTATTCACCCTGCTTCAGAAGGGAAGCGGGGAGCTTTGGAAAAGATGTGCGCGGGCTAAACCGGGTGCACCAGTTTGAAAAAGTGGAGATTGTACAGCTTGCGCATCCCGGCAAAAGCTATGATGCGCTGGAAGAAATGGTAACACATGTAGAAAAGCTGCTGGGTAGCCTCGAACTTCCCTACCGCATTTTGAAACTATGTGGTGGCGACATGAGCTTTACTTCGGCCCTTACCTACGATTTTGAAGTATACAGCGCCGCCCAGGAACGCTGGTTAGAAGTGAGCTCTGTGAGTAATTTTGAAGCCTTCCAGGCTAACAGGGCAAAGATCCGGTTCAAAGATCAAAATGGCAAAAACCAGTTGCTGCATACTTTAAACGGCAGCGCGCTGGCCCTCCCCCGCATTGTGGCCTGCCTGCTTGAGAATAATCAACAGGAAAATTATATTGCACTGCCCGGTGTACTGCATAGCTATTTTGGCTCCGGAAAAATTGGGTAGTAGCTCAATATACCCCGGGGATCATCGTGGGTGTATAGGTACACATAAGTTTCTTCTTATTATTTCTATTGTGTTCCTATGTTTCTACTGTGCCTGTGTGTGTAAGGATAACAAACACAGAAAACTCAAGTTAAAATAGCCTGGACTTTTCTAAAACTTGGGGCAACCCAGCTTTTTCCTGCCGGGATCAGAAGGCTTCCTTATAAAAATGAGTGAAATTTCATTTCCACCCCTGCTGTTGGAAGCAGTGCTCAGGGAAGAATTATTGATATCATAGCTGTATCCTAACCTGAACCCCGAAAATTCAATACCTACATAAGGAATAAAAGCATCGCCAAAACGATACCACAACCCGGTGTATAAATTGGCTTCTAAGTCTTCATCATCACTCAGGTTAAAGGCGATAGCGCCGCCCAGCACGGTTTCTGTGGCGCCCGCCTGGCGCTGGTGTATAAAGCTGCCATGAAAGGTGGTGATGCGGCCAATGGGAACATACCCTCCGCCGTGGATAGTAAGCCTTTGATTAAGGATATAATTACCCCCTTTAAAAGATTCTTTCGGCCGGTTGATATGATAAGATGATACACCTGCATAAAAATTATTATAGCCGTTGGTGCTGCCGCTGTACAGCAAACCCGCATTCACATCAAAGTAATTTACGGCAACATTGCTGTTGTTATTGAATACTTCGCTGGTAACACCGGTAAAGCCCAAAGAAGTAAGCTGGTCTTCGAAGGTTGCTTTAGTAATATCAAGCCGCTTATTGGCATAAGTTCCCTGGAAGCCAACGGTTAGGGTATGGTATCCATTTTCATCCAATGCTTTATGATAAGCTGTAGATACGGAAATAAAATTATTATTGAGTATTTTATTACCACTCTGGTCATTCAGGCCCATGATGCCTACACCCCAGGTATCAAATTCGGGAATACGGTTTTGCAGCATCGCAAAATCAACCGAAGCGGTAGCTGTAGTAAAAGCGTTATTAATAGTGGGCCATTGATTGCGGTAATTGCCGGCTACCCTGAAAGTGCCGTCAAACTTACCTGTATAGGCCGGGTTTAATGTAAGCGGCGATGAAAAGAATTGTGAAAAATGCGGGTCCTGCGCATAAGCATTCATACACACAAAAAGCAGCAGTGGTACGAGGACTTTTTTCATCCTGATTAAATTGTTTGTCAAGTTACGAATATTTCGGTTAAGATTGTGTCTTTGAGCCAAATGAAAGGTCGCCTGCATCACCCAACCCCGGCACAATATATCCTTTGGCTGTTAGCTCATCATCTATAGCGCCGCACCATATTTTCACCTCAGGATCTTCCCTGCGAACATAT
Organism: Agriterribacter sp.; assembly: GCF_035445465.1. Classification (NCBI taxonomy): domain Bacteria; kingdom Pseudomonadati; phylum Bacteroidota; class Chitinophagia; order Chitinophagales; family Chitinophagaceae; genus Agriterribacter; species Agriterribacter sp. The sequence goes on along the minus strand of NZ_DAOMQT010000004.1, from coordinate 27,343 downwards.
TCAATACCTACCGTACAGGCAATTGCCGAAACAATATGAATTTCCTTTGGCTGCCCTACCGCTTTTAAAAACTGCAGCGTTTTAACTAAAGATGCACCCGTTGCCAGCATAGGATCTGAAATGATCAGTACACGGTTTTCCAGATCCGGGCAGGAAACATATTCAATGCTGATCTCAAAAGATCCGTCCCTGTGATGCTTCCGGTAAGCAGATACGAACGCGTTATCGGCTTTGTCAAAAAAATTCAGCACCCCCTGGTGAAAAGGTAATCCTGCACGCAAAATTGTAGCCAGCACGGGTTGCTCCTTCATTACCTTACATACCGATATGCCCAGGGGAGTAGGGATTTCCTTTTCCTCCCATGCTAATGTTTTGCTTATTTCGTAAGCCATTACTTCGCCTATCCGTTCTAAGTTCTTTCGGAAACGCATCCTGTCTGTTTGTATTTCCGTATGCCTTAACTCGCTTACCCAGGTACTCATTAACGAATATGCTGCACTAAGGTTTATAACCATAAAACATTGTTTGGGTTACCAATAGTTCCGTGTAAATCAATAGTTTTATGCAACAAATCTAAACGCAGTAATTTGTAATCTAAAATTTCTTTAATGATTTACCGGGCTATTGGCCTTATGAGCGGCAGTTCGTTAGACGGGCTGGATATCGCTTACGTCCATTTTCATGAAAACGCAGGTACATGGAGTTTTGATATAGAATATGCAGATTGTTATCCGTATCCGGAGGAATGGATCAACAAATTACAATCTGCCATACAACTTAATGCGCTGGATTATCAGCTGTTGCATGCCGAATATGGCCATTTTCTGGGAGAGCAGGTAAATACATTTATTAACATACATCAATTGCACTACCAGGTGCAGTTCATTGCCTCTCATGGACATACAACCTTTCATGTGCCTGGTAAAAAAATGACCGCCCAGTTAGGAGATGGCGCAGCTATAGCCGCCGAAACCGGCACACCGGTTATCAGCGATCTGAGGGCATTGGATGTGGCGCTGGGAGGGCAGGGTGCTCCTATTGTGCCTGTAGGGGATAAGCTGCTGTTTAGCGAATATGACTATTGCCTGAATATCGGGGGCATTGCTAATCTTTCTGCCCATAGCGGCGATACGTATGTGTCGTTTGATATTTGCCCAGCCAACCGTGTTTTAAACCTCCTTGCAGCCAAGGCGGGTAAAGCATACGATGAAGGCGGGCAGATGGCAGCCTCCGGTAAAGTGAACACAACATTACTCGATGCATTAAACAGTTTCCCTTTTTACCAGGCACAGTACCCCAAATCCCTGTCTAACGATTTTGGAAATAATGAGGTATATCCGCTGATATTAAAGGAAGAGCCGCACCTGGGAAATGCGTTGTGTACTTACTCGGAGCATATAGCCTTGCAGGTTAAAGCGGCGGTAGAGCAAATTAAAAGAAACATAAACCCCGGAACCGAACCTGCAAAAATGCTGGTTACAGGTGGCGGCGCATTTAATACTTTTTTAATACAAAGCATACAGGACCAGGTAAAGCAGCACAATGTTGAACTGCTGATTCCTGACGAAAAAACGGTTAAATACAAAGAAGCGCTGGTAATGGCTTTAATAGGCGTTCTTCGCTGGCGGGAGGAAAATAATGTATTGTCATCGGTAACCGGCGCCCTTCGCAGTAGTATTGGCGGCGCCATTTGGATGGGGCAGGAAGCATAGTCGGGAATAGCATTTAGCGTTCAATAAGGGATAACAAGGAAGCGCTGGTTTGCCACCCATTGATTTTTATTTTTCTAAAAAACTTGTGTTAACTTACCTTTTATTGTAAAAACGAGGTATTCATTCATCTGTATGGCAGGTAAAAGTCAATCTTATAAAAGAAAAATCACCAGGCAACTTTACTTTTCCAACCTGCTTTCCTGTGCTGAGCTGAGCCATAAAATAGATAAAAGCCTTTCCCTTACTACCAAAATACTGAATGAGCTTATTGCAGAAGGCATAGTTGTGGAAACAGGCTATGCGCCTTCCAGTGGCGGCAGGCGCCCGTTAATGTATTCGCTCAGGGCAGATGTGCTGTATATCGTGTCTGTAGCTATGGATCAGTTTTTTACACGCATTGCTATCATGGATATGCAAAATAAGCATGTTTGTGCTGTGGAAAAATTTGAGCTCCGGCTGGCAGATAATCCAGCGGCATTAGCAGTGCTTACTAATAAAATTGAATCCGTAATTAAGCAGTCGGGTATTAGCAAAACCAAGATCGCAGGCATTGGCATAGGCATGCCCGGCTTTGTAGATTCGCAAAAGGGGATTAATTATACCTTTTTACCTGCTACAGGTGAAAGTATTACCGATTATATAGCAGGAAGCACCGGGCTTCACACCTATATTGAAAACGACTCGGGTATTGTGGGTTTGGCAGAATTAAGGTTTGGCGCTGTGCGCAACAGGAAGAATGCGATGGTTATTAATATTGGTTGGGGTGTGGGGCTGGGCATGATATTGGAAGGCGCTCTTTTTAGGGGCGATAACGGATTTGCGGGAGAGTTTAGTCATATACCCCTTTTTAACAATGGCAAATTGTGCAGTTGCGGTAAAAGCGGTTGCCTCGAAACAGAAACATCGCTGTTTGTGATCGTAGAGAAAGCGAAAGAGGGGATGCAGGCGGGAAGAGTAAGCGCGCTGAAGCGCCTGCTTTCCGGAAAAGAAGAGGACCTGGAAAAAGATGCCGAGGCCATTATTCATTCGGCGGGAAAAGGCGATCGTTTTGCCATAGAGCTGCTCTCGGAAGCAGGGTATAATATAGGAAGGGGCATCGCTATATTAATTCACCTGCTTAATCCCGGTATTGTGGTGCTGAGTGGCAGGGGGGCACTGGCAGGCAAAATTTGGCAGGCGCCTATACAGCAGGCGCTCAACGAACACTGCATCCCCCGGCTTGCCATTAATACGGAAATTGCTATTTCTACCTTAGGCTACGAGGCCGAGCTGATTGGCTGTGCGGCACTTGTAATGGAGAAATTAGGCGAGCCGGTAAAAAAGAGCTTCAAAAAGGAAAAGATACCTAAAGCCGCCCGTTTACTCAGGTAAATAACTTTCCTTCAGATTTACTTTCACGGGAATGCGTATTTTAGCAGCCTATGTTATTTAAGGATGTTATAGGGCAACAGGATGTAAAACAGCAGCTTTTACAGTTAGTACAACAAAACCGCTTGAGTCATGCTTTATTATTTTTAGGAAAAGAAGGCTCCGGCGCATTACCGCTGGCTTTGGCCTTTGCCAGTTACGTAAGTCTTTTTTCTTATGCAAATACCGGAGATCCTGCCGGCGATTCCCTGTCCCTGTTTGGTGAAGCTGACGCCGGGTCAGCCGATGCGCTGCCTGTAAATGAAAGTTGGCAGCAGGCTGATGCCTGGATGCAGGAACAGCCTGCATGGTCGAAAGCGGGGGGGCTCATCCACCCGGATATTCATTTTTCCTATCCCGTTGTTCCCAGGAAAAGTGGCGACAAGCCTTTGAGTTCGGATTATATTACGGAGTGGAGAGAATTTATTAAGCAATATCCGTATGGTAACGGGTACGACTGGTTGCAATTTATAGGAGCCGAAAACAAGCAGGGTAATATTACGGCATACGAATGCAACGATATTATCCGCAAGCTGAGCCTCAAAAGTTTTGAAAGCCGGTATAAAATTTTGCTGATGTGGCTGCCCGAATACCTGGGCAATGCCGGGAATAAATTACTTAAGCTAATAGAAGAGCCACCCCAGGATACCCTGTTTCTGCTGGTAGCGGAAAATGAAAGTCTTATTTTGCCTACCATTCTTTCCCGTACGCAATTAGTTAAGGTTCCGGCATTAGATATGAAAGATATAGAAGCCGCCTTAACCGGAAGAGGTAAGATTGCGCCGGAACAGGCAAGGCAGATTGCATTGGTAAGTGAAGGTAATTATCATGAAGCGCTGCAATTGCTGCAGCATTCGGGCGATGACTGGCAGGGTATATTACGGGACTGGCTGAACGCTATTTTAAAAACCGGCCCTATCGCACAGGTAAAATGGATTGAAGAAATAAGCCGGCAGGGCCGGGAAAAGCAAAAACAATTTTTGCGCTATTTCAATCATTTATTACAACAATCCATCCGCCTGCAGGTAATGCCGGAAATAAGTGCCCAGTTACCGGATGCAGAAAGAGATTTCGCATTGCGGTTAAATAAGATCGCTTCCCTGCATCAGCACCAGGCTATCATAGCAGAATTAGATAAAGCGGCGTATTATATTGAAAGAAATGCCAATGCTAAAATTCTTTTCCATGCGCTCACCATTAAGCTATACCATATCATCGCTAAAAGTGAGGTGGTGGAAATGAAGTAATATTTTTGTTTACGTTTCCGGATCAGGATAATGCGTTGATATGAACCGGATCAGGTTTTTCCGGGCAGTTTTTTGTACGGCTCTTTTCATAAAGCCCGTCCAGCCAAACAATACACCTTTCCATCCAAAAGCCTGCGCCAGCCAGGTGCTGAGCCTGAAAGCGTCGCTGTGCTCAATGATCTTTCCGTCTTTTAAACGCATAAAGGCTTTAATATTGTTTGTTACCTTACGTCCTGTTTTGGAAAAGGTATAGGTGGCTTTCCATTTGCAGGTAGCATACCCTTCATCGAGCAATTCAATATCGGAAAAGCTGAGCGAAAAATCTTTTGCATTCGTACAAAGCATTTCCCACATTACTTTTACATCGTCACCTTTTAAGAGACCAAATACCGGGTCGCTGAAAATGATATCATCGCTGTAGCAGGCATTCATTCCGCCAGCGTTCAAACGCTGAAAAGAAGTGTAAAACTTTTCAATAACCGCTCTGTTATCGTTCATAATTCATTTGTTCCTGAAAATGTGAATGTATTACATTTATTTTCAAAACCCAACAAGCTATCCGCTGTAAGACAGGAGCGGTAGCGCCTATACTTTGTTAATAGCGGCTATAATAGTTTCGCAGGCTTTAATGATTGCTTCATTGCTGATATTAAGCGGGGGAGCGATACGCATACATTGCGGGGCAAATAAAAACCAGTCGGTAAGAACGCCGTTTTCAATGCACCGGTCAATAACGGCCTTGTTTATTTCGAAGCTTTCAAATTCAACAGCAATCAGTAAGCCCGCTGAACGCACAGCTTTAATGTGAGGATGCTTCAGTAAGGAAAGGAAAAGATTTTCTTTAATCCTTATCGTTGTTATCATCTTTTCTTCCTGCAAAGCCTTCATGGCGGCCAGTCCGGCAGCACAGCTAACCGGGTGCCCGCCGAATGTAGTAATATGCCCGAGAACGGGGTTGCTTGTAAGGCTCCACATCAGTTGCTTATCTGCAACAAAGGCGCCCAAAGGCATTCCGCCGCCCAGCGCTTTGCCCAGCAAAACAATATCAGGTATTATTTCCCACTGTTCAAAGCCCCACAGGCTACCCGTTCTGCCAAAGCCGGTTTGAATTTCGTCCAATACCAGCAGGCAGCCGGTGTTCGTACATTTTTCGCGCAACGCCTGCATCCACGCTTTGGAAGGAGCAATAACGCCGCGTTCCGCCTGCGCGGTTTCGGCAATAACACAGGCTGTTGCTGTGGTAATATGCTCAAGGTCATCAAATGAATTATAGTTGAGATGCAAAATGCCGGGCAATAAAGGCCGGTAGGCGTTGCGCCAGTATTCATCTCCAATGATACTTAACGCACCCTGCGTTGATCCGTGGTACGATTGATTAAAGGCGATGATCTGTGTTCTGTTGGTATAGCGCTTGGCCAGCTTCATAGCGCCTTCCGTGGCTTCGGCGCCCGAGTTGGTAAAATACACCGAGTTCAATGAAGCGGGCAGATGTTGTGTAAGATAATGTGCATAGGCCACCTGTGGCGTTTCAACAAGTTCGCCATATACAAGCAGGTGCAGGTATTGATCCACCTGCTTTTTTATTGCTTCCGTAACGGCCGGGTGCCGGTGACCAATATTGCATACGCTGATACCGGCAATCAGGTCTGTGAATGCCTTGCCATTTACATCCCACAGGGTGTATCCTTCCGCTTTTACAATTTCAAGCGCCAGTGGCGCATCCGAAGTTTGTGCTACATGCTGTAAAAAAAGTTGCCGTTGGTTCACTGTTAAGATTTATACGATTACGGATAATAAATAACAGGATGCGGGATAAAGGGAAGGCTGAATTTTTAAGCGCCGGTAATAGTAGCATAAAGTCGCTTAGTGACCTTCCTTTTCTCTTTCCTCATGTCCCTCGCTATTTTACACGCAAATGTCGGCATTATGGTCATATAAATGACGGATCAGTGATGAAGGAGGAAGCGGAAATGATGTGTCACTGGCAGCCCGTCCACCGTGGCAGGGAAGAATCCATCTGTATTTTATTTGAGATTGAAATTTGAATTTTATTTGGTTCTTGTTTTTTGATTTTTTTGGTGCTTTGCATTCCTCCGGATTTCGTCCCGCATGTGCGGGATTCCGGCTTCAGATTTAATTTTATCAATAGCCCGGTTGTGAAGCCCATCGCCGCAAAGCATGCCTCGTGTTTTGCAGTCTTATTGTCTCAGCCTCGCCAATGTTACCGCCTGCTTAAATTTTTTTGTTCTTCCATTTAGGCTATACACTTCCGTTAGTATAATATAAATACCCATGCTTGTTTGTTGATTTTTTTCATCCAGCCCGTCCCACCTGAAATAGCCTTCGGTTCCGCAAATGCCATTACGTACTAAGTAACGGATGGTTCTGCCGCGGGCGTCAAACACGGTAATATTGCATACATAGCCCGGCTCGGGAAAGCGGTAAGTAATGGTAAGAAAATCATCATGCCCGTCATTATCGGGCGAAAAAATGCCGGGACTAATATTGATTTCCCCCTGCAACTGTTCATTGGCTTTGAACTGCGAATTTTGATAAGTGGGCGTTCCATATCCTGCGTCGGCGGCAGCGGAATGCCAGTTGTTTTTATCCTGCGTTGGCAGGTTATAATCTATTCTTTCCAGCGATACGCCTTTGTAGTCAGCAATAAGTTCAAAATGCCATTTTTCATCATACCGCAGCTCATCTATTACTTCACCCAAGGTATTCAATAATACTACGGTGCCGGAGGCATTTGGGTAAGACGGCATAGTTGTTATTTCTATAAGAGCGCCTGGCGTTTTCACCAGGAATTGCTCTTTAACCGCCACGACGTTATCCGTAATAACTATAAAGTCGCCGGGGAAAATCAAAAGGTCTTCACTGCCAAGCTGCTTCATGCTATTTATATTACCCGCACTGTTCCTGTTGGCCATATACAATGTTTTGGCGCTGATGATGTGGTTGCTGCGGTTATACAATTCCACATAGTCTGACCCGTTTGCAGGAGGATTAAAAAGGATTTCATTAATTACTATATCCCCCGTTTCAGGCATCTCATCCCTGCCTGCTTTTACAGCAGAAGGATTGATAATATTGCCGCTGCAATCGGATACATTTTTCACCTGCAGGGTGTATATTTTATTTTTTGCAAGCGGCTTATCCGGTTTTAGTTGCACGGTGTTAAAGAAAGGCGGCTGTGGCGCTGCCTGTTCAATGATCACGCCATCGCTGCATATATAGTTTGCTTTTACTGCGGCCTGCAGGCTGTCTAATGATTCATCAAATACCAGCAGTACGTGCAGGCTGTCTGTTGCATAGGCGCGCAGCAACTGCGGTGCTGTTTCATCTTTATTATTCCCTGCTATGGAATTAGCCGCTCCGGGTGTTCCGCCCCTGGCATCTGCGCTGGCTTTCCAGTTGCTGCTACCGCTGCAGGGATTTTTTGTATCCATCATTTCTAACGACCACCCGCCGGCACTTTTTACGTCGTTCTCATACCAGGTACGGTTGTATTGTACAGCATGTATTACAATATCCTCATCCGACAAAAGCCAGACCATATCGCTGTTAACCCGTAAGGCGGGAAAACGGCTAACTCCAATAGTGGAGCCGAAAGCTGAAAGCGCCTGCGCACCACTTGTTGGGCAAATGATCACAAAATTATCCGGGAGCAATATAAAATGCTCTTTAATTACAGCAGTATTGCCGCCATCGCTGATCTTCCATTCATAAAGATCATATGCATTTGGGGAAGCGTTATAAAGTTCAATGTACTTGCTATCCGGCAATACGGGAGATGATACAGGAGGGTTGGCCATAATTTCGTGCAGGAGCACAGCGTACCGGGCGGGCTGCTGTGCATGTATACGCAAAAAGCAGCACAGCGTTAGCAGGTAGAGCAGGGTGTTTTTCATAGTTCCAATGTAATAAAATTCCGGCATATTTTATTACCTTCAGCGCATAAGTTCAGCTATGGCTTCTTCTTCGCAGCAACCCTCAACCGGCGCTCATTTACCCCGTACCTTAGGCCCGCTAATGCTTTGGGGACTGGGCGTAGGATATGTTATTTCGGGTATGTATTTTGGTTGGAACCTGGGTCTTGCGGCGGGAGGCACGTACGGGTTAGCGCTGGCTACCTTACTTATCATTGTTCTTTATATTACGTTTACTTTTTCCTATACCGAGCTGGCATGCGCCATTCCAAAGGCGGGCGGTGTATTTGATTATGCCACCCGCGCGCTGGGGAAAGATGCGGGTTTTATAGCGGGTATGGCGCAGATCATCGAATTTGTATTTGCGCCTCCGGCCATCGCCGCGGCCATAGGTGCTTATTTTCATATTTTCTTTCCACAGGTGCCCGTTACCGTTATTGCCATAACCGCCTATGTTATTTTTACGGGGCTTAATATTTACGGCGTAAAAGCCGCTGCCACTTTCGAGCTGGTGATTACCATCCTGGCCGTGGTGGAGCTGCTGATCTTCGCCGGCGCCACCCTTCCTCATTTTGAGCTTAAAAATATTCAGCATAATGCCTTTCCCTTTGGGTGGAAGGGGGTTTGGGCAGCTATTCCCTTTGCCATCTGGTTTTTTCTGGCCATTGAAGGCGTGGCTAATGTGGCGGAGGAAGCCATCAATCCGCAACGGAATGTATTACTGGGCTTTGGATCGGCCCTCCTTACCCTCATTGTATTATGCATATTAACCTTTTTGTCTTCCGTAGGTGTGGCCGGCTGGGAGGCAATCGTATATCCTTCTCCCGGAGCGCCCCCTTCCGATTCGCCTCTTCCGCTGGCCCTGGAAAAAATAACCGGCAGCAGCGGATGGCTGTATCACCTGCTTATAACCATAGGGCTAATGGGATTGGTGGCTTCCTTTCATGGTATTATACTTGCCGCAGGCCGTGCTACATTTGAATTTGGGAGAGTAAAATATATTCCGCAGGCATTTGGCAGCATTCATTCTAAGTTTAAAACCCCTGCCAACGCATTACTTATTAATATGGTTATCGGGATCATTGCCCTGCTTACGGGCAAAACCGGGCAAATTATTACCGTCGCCTGCTTTGGCGCCATTACCCTGTATGTTTTTTCTATGATAACCATTTTAGTGCTCCGTAAAAGAGAGCCGGGCCTGAATCGGCCGTTCAGGGTACCTTTTTATCCATATTTTCCTGTTATTGCTTTAATAATTGCCATAATTTCGCTGATCGCTATGACCACCCTGAACATTGCTGTTGCCCTGGTTTACTTTGGTATTCTTCTTATCAGCTATATTTGGTTTCATTTTTTTGTAAAACAATCCATGCATGGCGCAGAAATTAACAGTAACTGAACTTCTTCAGCAACTTTCCGGTCAAAACATTCAAAAAGTAAAATTAGCTGTAACCGACCTTGATGGGGTGTTGCGTGGTAAGGTTATCAGCTTCGATAAGTTCAGGTCTATTGCGGGTAGCGGCTTTGGTTTTTGCGATGTGGTATTCGGCTGGGATGCAGGCGACGTAGCCTATGACAACGCTACGGTTACCGGATGGCATACGGGTTACCCGGACGCTACTGCGGTGGTAGACATTCAAACCTACAGGCGTATACCGTGGGAGAACGACCTGCCTTTTTTCCTGGCCGATTTTGATGACGGCAAAGGAAACTGCTCAACGGTTTGCCCGAGGAGCTTATTGAAAAAAATTGACCGGCAGGCAAATGATGAAGGCTTTATTGCTTTTTGCTCGCAGGAATTTGAATGGTTTAACCTGCTCGATAACTCCACCGAATTATATACCGGGAAGTTCCGCGACCTCAAACCCATGACCAATGGCATGTTTGGCTATTCGGTGTTGCGGGCTTCACAGAAAAGCGCTTTTTTCCACGACCTGTTCGATTTGCTGAATAAGTTTGATATCCCGATCGAGGGGCTTCATACAGAAACCGGTCCGGGTGTATACGAAGCCGCCATTATGTATTCCGGTATACTGGAAGCGGCAGACAGGGCCGTATTGTTTAAAAGCGGTGTAAAGGAAATTGGCTTCAGGCACGGGGTGCTTCCCACTTTCATGGCCAAGTTCAGCGAAAACTTACCCGGTTGCAGCGGTCATGTGCACCAGAGCCTGTGGTCGTCCGATGCCAAACGTAATCTTTTCTACGACAAAAAAAGCAAAACCGGTATCAGTGCTTTAATGGAGAGCTATATAGCGGGGCAGTTGCATTGTTTGCCTTATATACTTCCCATGTATGCGCCTACGGTTAACAGTTATAAGCGCCTGGTGGAAGGCGCCTGGGCCCCTACTACCGTTACCTGGGCCATAGACAACCGTACAACAGCTTTGCGGGCCCTGCCAACCGGCGAAAAATCAACAAGGCTGGAAACAAGGGTAGTGGGGTCCGATTCCAATCCTTATCTGGCTATGGCGGCATGCCTGGCTTCGGGGTTGTACGGCATCCGCAAAAAAATGAAGCTGCAAATACCTGCTACTACCGGTAATGGCTATGCGGATACCAAACACGGCGTATTGCCCGCGAACTTATGGGAGGCTACACAGGCTATGAAACAATCGCCTGTGGCCAAAGAATTATTCGGAGAGCAGTTTGTGGCCCATTTTGCAGGAACACGCGAATGGGAATGGCGGCAGTTTTCCAAAGTGGTTACGGATTGGGAATTGAAGCGGTATTTGGAGATCATTTAAGGAAGAAGGGACCGGGTGTAAGGAGTAGGGCTTAAGGCAAGTGGATGCAGGTTTCAGGTTGCAAGTTTCAGGGTAATTCGTTGCGCCGTGGTGAGTAACTATTTAAGAAAGTTCTTTGTGTAATTCCGTGTATTAGTACGTTGTGCCTGCCGGTTTTATCCGGTGCACAATCTCAAATTTTAAATCTCAAATTTCAAATTGGATATATGTCATTCGAAAAAATCCATCAGTTTAATTTTCCTACCACCATTCGTTTTGGGGCTAATGCAGTAAAAGAATTACCTGCTTATTTGCAGGCTAACGGGCTTAAAGCGCCTTTAATTGTTACCGACCCCAATGTTTCGCAGTTGCCGTTCTTTAAAAGTATAGTAGAAGATATACGCAAACACAACATTTCGGTGGAAGTGTTTTCGGATATCCATAAAAATCCTGTTAAATCGGATGTATACAAAGGCGTGGAAGTTTGGGACAACACGGGCAGAGACAGCATTATAGGCATTGGCGGTGGTGCGGGTCTCGATGTGGCCAGGGCTATCGTTTTACGTGTTCATCACCGCGAAGATCTTTTTAAATATGATGATTTGATTGGCGGCGATGTGTATGTTACCAATGACGTGCCGCATTTTATAACGGTGCCAACCACTTCCGGCACCGGAAGTGAGGTAGGCCGAAGCGCCATTATTGCCGATGATGAAACCCACCAGAAAAAGATATTGTTCTCTCCCAAGCTGATGGCCAAAATTGTTTTTGCCGACCCGGTATTAACGATGGATATTCCTTCGCCCATTACCGCCGCTACCGGCATGGATGCTTTAACCCATAATATGGAAGCCTTCCTTGCAAAAAATTACCATCCCCTGTGCGACGGCATAGCGCTGGAAGGCATGAAGCTGATCCATGAATCGCTGGAAAGGGCTACCAATAAACCCGACCTGGAATCGAGAAGTAAAATGCTGCTGGGCTCCATGATGGGCGCCATTGCTTTTCAGAAAGGACTGGGCGTGGTGCATTCTCTTGCGCATCCGCTTTCCTCGTTGCTCGATACGCATCACGGGTTGGCCAACGCGGTAAATATTCCCTACGGGATGGAATTTAATATTGCGGGCTTTGAAAGCAAGTTTCAACGTATAGCCCGCACGCTTGAGCTGCAAAAAGAAACGGGTGATGCCGTGGTGCAGTATTTATTTGATTTGAATACTAAAATAAAAATTCCGCACCACCTGCGTGATATTGGTGTAAAAGAAGAACATATAGAAACCCTGGCCGACCTGGCATTTGCGGACTTTGCCCATCCCAACAATCCCAGGCCCGTATCAAGGGAAGATTTCAAACAATTGTATTTAAAAGCATTATAATGGCAGAACCGAAAATAGTTATAGGGGTTACAGATTGCAGTAAGTATGCCAACTACAGCAGCTGGATACTGGCGCATGGCGGTAATGTGGAGGTGCAGCAACTAAGTGCTGATAGCAATCATCTCACGGAAATAAAAGCATGCGATGGTATTGTGCTTACCGGCGGTGAGGACGTACACCCACGGTTTTACAATCGCCCCGATTTATATGAGTATTGTTATAAAGATGATGTGAGCGAAAAGAGGGATGAGTTTGAGCTGAGCATACTGGAACATACCGAAGCCAATGCTGTTCCGGTGCTGGGTATTTGCAGGGGATTGCAGATCGCCAATGTTTTTTTCGGTGGCACGCTTATCCCCGATATTCCACGGTGGGGGAAATTCAATCATTCCAAATTACCTGGTGATAAAGACCGTTACCATGCTATACAGGTAGATCCCGACTCCTGGCTGCATCAGATTGCCGGGCAAAAGGAAGGTATAATAAACAGTAACCACCACCAGAGTGCAGATGGCATTGGCAGCGGGTTAATTGTATCGGCTTTGTCGCCCGATGGCATCGTGGAGGCGCTGGAAAGAAAAAACCCGGATGGTGCTTCTTTCTTATGCCTGGTACAATGGCATCCCGAAAGAATGAACGACCAGAAAAGCAACTTTGTAAAAAATATCAGAGAGGCGTTTGTTGAAGCAGTGATAAGTGGCAGGCGGTAAGTGGTGAGAGCTTTACAGGTTGCAGGTTTTCCGAACCCGCGCAACTTGTACCTTGTAACCTGTACCTTGAAACCTGCAACCTGCAACAGCTTATACCCTACGCCTTACACCCTCCACCTTAAAATAACTAATATGCAGATCATTAACCCGGCTACCGAAGAAGTGATACAGGAAATCGCGGAAGATTCACCCGAAGCGATCTTAAAAAAATTTCAATTGGTTAAGGATGGTCAGCCCGTATGGGCTGCAGTGCCTTTAGCAGAAAGAATTGCATGTATTGAAAAGTTTTATGCGTTCTTGGATGAGAACAAAGACGAGCTGGCAGAAACCCTTACTATGGAAGTGGGTAAGCCCCTTCAGCAATCGTATAATGAGCTGAACGGCGCACGCAAAAGACTGGAATATTTTATAAAAAATTCTGCCAGGTGGCTGGCGGAAGAATGGATTACGGAAGAAGACGCTACCAGGGAAAAGATCGTGTATGAACCTTTAGGCGTTATTGCCAACATTTCGGCCTGGAACTATCCCTACCTGGTAGGTGTAAATGTGTTTGTACCGGCGCTTATTGGAGGTAATGGCGTGCTCTACAAGCCATCCGAATATGCCACGCTCACAGGCCTGCATATACAGCGGCTGTTATACCGGGCAGGCATACCCGAAAATGTTTTCCAGGTTATTATCGGAAAGGGCACGGCAGGGCAGGCCTTGCTGGAATTACCGCTGCATGGTTATTTTTTTACAGGCAGCTACCGTACCGGCAGGTACATAGCCGAACATACCGCTTCAAAATTAGTTCCTGTTCAGTTAGAGCTTGGCGGTAAGGATCCTTTATACGTAATGGACGATGTGGAGGATGTGGACAGTGTAGCCGCGGCGGCGCTGGACGGGGCGGTGTATAATAACGGGCAGAGCTGCTGTGCGGTAGAAAGAATATATGTGCATGAAAAGATTTATGATAAGTTCATAGCTGCTTTTGTAGCAAAGGCAAAAAAATTAGTGATTGGCGACCCGCTTGATAAAGCTACGGAAATAGGTCCTTTAAGCAGAAAGGAGCAAATCGGTTTTTTAACGCAGCAGGTAGCAGACGCGGAAGAAAATGGCGGAAAGCTGCTCCTCGGCGGTGGTGCGCTTCAGCAACAGGGGTATTTTTTTCAGCCTACTGTTGTAGTTAATGCCAACCATAAAATGAAGCTGATGACGGAAGAATCCTTTGGACCTGTTATCGGCATTCAAAAAGTAAAAGACGACACGGAAGCCGTAGAATTAATGAAAGATACCCCATACGGGCTTACCGCTGCGGTATATTCCAAAAATTTTGACCGTGCGGAAGCCGTAATGAAGCAGATGGATACGGGTACTGTTTACTGGAACTGCTGCGACAGGGTAAGCGCAGGGCTACCCTGGTCGGGGCGCAAAAGCTCCGGGCTGGGCGCCACTTTGTCGTACCAGGGCATTCGTGCTTTTGTGCAGCCGAAGGCGTATCATTTGAGGGGATGACAGGATAACTAAAAGACGAAAGGGAAACAAAGCAGAGATTAGCGGCATTTCCAAAAGGTGGCCGTATTACTTTTAAATCCAATTCTCTCCCTGTCTTCCCAGTTGCATTGTACGGTTTTTTCGTCTAACAGGTTTTCTATGCTGTCATATATCTGGCTGAGCGGTACATCATGCTCAGTAATCCTGTCACGGATCAGCCGGAGCTGTTCTTTAATATCTGTTTGTTGCAGGAGCACTCTTCTTACTTCTACAAAAGCCCGCATAATAGCTATGTTCCCGCCCGACTGGCGTTAGCCGGGCGGGCATTTTAATAGCCCTGTTGCTGTTGAGTATACCGCTAAGTATGGCTACGCCCTGTTCGGTAAAGGCGTAGGGTAAGTACTTACTGTGCTTCCCTCTTCCTGTGTTTAAGATCACAATTTGTGACCGGTTGCTTTTAAGTATTTGTATTTCAAAATCTTGAAGAATCATCAGGATATTCGCTATAATAAAAATATATGTGTCGTAAATGCGAAGTAACGGGTAGGAACTATCCCGTCAAATCATTATATTTGATATATTACTATTTCAACCCTTGCTTATGAATAATGATGGCAATATTCAGCCGGAATACTATTCCGCCTATACCCTCTTTGGCGGATTTCAGTTAAACTACATTCCTGATAAAAAAACGCCTGTTTCTGAATAAGGCTATATTAGCAGTAATAATTAATACATAAGAAACAGCAATGTCCAAAGAGAAGAAAAAAGAAAAAAAAGGAATTCAACCAATTGTAAAAGCCCAAAAAATAGCAGCCGGCAAACCCATTGAAGTTACTTTATGGGATGCAGCCAATAAGCTCCGCGGCAGCGTGGAACCTGCAGAATATAAGCATGTGGTATTGAGCCTGATATTCCTGAAATTTGCCAGCGACAAGTTTGAAGCCCACCGCGCAAAGCTTATCGCCGAAGGCAAAGAAAAATATATTGAGAGACCCGAGTTTTACAACATGAGCAATGTGTTCTTTCTGGAAGAGCACAGCCGCTGGACTTATCTCATCAAAAAATCGAAGCAGAACGATATAGCTTTAATTATTGATACCGCGCTGCACACGATTGAAAAAGACAACAAAGCATTGAAAGGCGCCCTGCCTGATAACTATTTTTCCCGGCTGGGGCTCGACAATACCCGGCTGGCTTCACTGCTGGATACCATTAATGATATTGATACCACCAAAGACCCGCAGAATGATGTGGTAGGCAGGGTATATGAATATTTTCTAAGCAAGTTTGCCCTGGCAGAGGGAAAAGGCAAAGGAGAATTTTACACGCCTAAAAGCATTGTAAACCTGATTGCCGAAATGATAGAACCTTACAAAGGCATCATTTACGACCCTGCCTGCGGCTCAGGCGGTATGTTTGTGCAGAGTATAAAATTTATTGAAGCGCACCATGGCAACAAAAAGGAAATAAGCATTTACGGACAGGAATATACCAACACCACCTATAAGCTGGCTAAAATGAACCTGGCGATACGCGGCATTAGTGGTAACCTGGGTGAGAAAGCTGCTAATACTTTTTTAAACGACCAGCATAAGGATTTAAAAGCTGATTACATAATGGCGAACCCGCCATTTAACCAAAAGGACTGGCGGGCAGAAAACGAGCTGACCGATGATCCCCGCTGGCGGGGTTACGATGTGCCGCCCAAAAGCAACGCCAACTATGGCTGGATATTGAACATGGTAAGCAAGCTGAGTGATAATGGTGTAGCGGGTTTTATATTGGCGAATGGTGCATTAAGTGGCGGTGGCGAAGAATACAAAATACGCCGTAAGCTGATTGAAAATAACCTGGTGGAAGCGATACTGGTTTTACCCAGGAACCTGTTCTACACCACAGATATCAGCGTTACGCTATGGATTATCAACAAGAATAAAAAGGCGCAAACCAAACAAGTAGGTGATATAAAGCGGAAATATCGGGAAAGGAAAGGCGAAATCCTTTTTATGGATTTGCGCCAGATGGGTGAACCTTTTGAAAAAAGATATACTCAATTTTCAGATTTGGATATTCAAAAAATTGCATCTACTTACCACCAATGGCAAACGCAGCTTTTTGAAAACACTCCCGAATTCTGCTATTCCGCTTCGTTGGATGAAATAACCAAAAAAGATTTTTCGCTGGTGCCCAGCAAATACATTGAGTTTGTAAACCGTGATGAGCATATTGACTTTGATGAAAAAATGAAAACCCTGCAAACAGCGTTTGCCGAACTGCTGAAAGCCGAAGCACAAAGTAAAAAGGATTTACTCGGTGTTTTTGAAAAGCTGGGATATAAAATTGATCTGAAATGAAAGAAAAACAATTAAACCTGTTTGACTTTGATGATGACTATTCATTATACCAACTCCTGCAAAGTGAATTTTTGCCGGGCGAATATTATGAGATTGAATATAAATCCGGAAAAGAGGGATTCCCCAAAGAATTATGGAAATCTTACTCCGCCTTTGCTAATACCAACACCGGAATTATTGTGATCGGGATTAAAGATAAGAGAGGTGTTTTTACTATTGAAGGATTAACGGATGAACAAATTACCCAATACAAAAAGCAGTTTTGGGACGAATGTAATAATCCCAATACCGTAAGCATAAATCTTCTGAAAAATGAAGACCTTAAAGTAATTGACATTAAGGGTAAAAAATTATTGGCTATCAGGGTGCCTTTTGCCAGGCGCACAGACAGACCTGTTTACCTTACAAAGAATCCATTAGGAAACACCTATAAAAGAAATCACGAAGGTGATTACCGCTGTACAGACGATGAAGTAAAGAGAATGCTTGCCGATTCCGGTACTGAACTGAAAAGAGACAATCTTATCCTGGAAAATTATACGATTGATGATTTAGACCCCCTTAGCATCCGGCAGTTCCGGCAATTGTTTTCTTCTACCCGTGCCGGGCACCCGTGGCTGGCGCTGGAAGATATTGAATTACTTAAAAAGCTGTCGGCTTACCGCAGTGACAGAAAAACAAAACAGGAAGGCATTACCCTCGCAGGTCTTCTTATGTTTGGTAAAGAAGACAGCATTAAAGAACAGGAAGCCTTACCCGATTATTTTCCGGATTTCAGGGAACGTTTGTCAACAGATGAGAAAATACGCTGGACAGACCGGATTTATCCTGATGGTTCCTGGGAGTGTAATCTGCTTCAGTTTTATCTGAAAGTATGGCCAAAATTGTCTTCTACCTTGCCCAAACCCTTTCGTTTGGACAAAGACGAACGTATAGATGAATCACCCACACATATTGCGCTTCGCGAAGCTTTTGTGAATGCACTGGTTCATACAGATTATTCTTTAAGCGGAAATATCATCATAGCGCTGGATACTGAAAAATTTGTGTTTTCAAATCCGGGCACGCTTCTCGTGTCGCTGGAACAATACTATGCAGGTGGCGTAAGTGAATGTCGTAACCCCGCTTTGCAGCAAATGTTTATGTTGATAGGCCGTGCTGAAAAAGCCGGTAGTGGGGTGGACAAAATTATGACCGGGTGGCAGGAATCTCATTGGCGAAGACCGTTTCTGGAATTAGAAAACCAGCCGGACAGGGTGAAGCTCACCTTACCCATGTTTAGTGTTATTCCCGAGCAGGTGCTCAATGAACTGAATGTGTTTTTTGACGATGTCAGCCAACTTGCTCCGGATGAGCTGACCGCCTTGTCCTTTTGCCTGATAGAAGGTTCTATTTCCAACCACAGGTTACAATATGTGCTTAATATGCACTCTTCAGACATCACCGGGATGTTGAAAAAGCTGTGTACGGATGGTTATTTGATATCCGACAACAATGGTCGCTGGACGATCTATAAATTGAAGCAAAAGGTTGCAACCTCTGACCAAAAGGTTGCAACCTCCGCAAAGGTTGACACCTCTTCAAAAATCATTGATAATCAATACAAATCAAACAAAAAGGTTGCAACCTCCGACCAAAAGGTTGCAACCTCCGGTAAAAAGGTTAACACCCCTGATAGAAAGGTTGCAACCTCTATACCCAAAAACCTGAAAAAAGAAGCATTAGAGCAAATGATCCTTGCCCTTTGTAAAGACAGGTATGTGAAAAAAGAAGAAATAGCAGAACAGCTTGGGAAGTCTGAAAATTATATCAGGAATAAGATATTACCGCAACTGTTAAAAGAAGGCAAATTGGAAAAACGCTACCCTTTTACCCATAACCACCCCGACCAGGGATATAAAACCAGTGAAGCGTATGCGGAAGAATTATAAGCCTATAGGAGACCATATAAAACGGGTAGAAAAACGTAATACTGATTTGAAGGTTACAAAGCTGCTTGGTTTAAGTATGACAAAAGAGTTTAGAGAAACTACTTCAAATGTAGTTGGAACTGATATGTCGGTTTATAAAGTAATGAGTAAATATCAATTTGCTTGTGACTTTATGTCACCCATCCGGGTAAACAAGTTACCTGTTGTATTGAAGCTAGATGATGAACCCAATTTGGTTTCCCCTGCCTATCCTGTATTTGAAGTGAAAGACAAAAATGCACTTGACCCTGAATACCTGATGATGTGGTTTCGCAGGCCTGAATTTGACAGATATGCTACTTTTAAATGTGATGCAGCTATTAGAGGCGGATATGATTGGGAGGAATTATGTGAGACACTTATACCCGTTCCCACTATTAATAAACAACGCGAAATAGTAGCCGAATACAATACCATACAAAGCCGCATTAATCTTAACCGGCAACTGATACAAAAATTAGAAGAAGCGGCACAAACGATTTATAGGGAGTGGTTTGTGGATGGAGTGGATGTGGAAAATTTGCCGGAGGGTTGGAGCGAAAAGCCGTTTACAGAAGTTGTAAAACTAAGTGGTGGCGGAACGCCTGATACGAATAATGAAAGTTATTGGAATGGAGATATTCCTTTTTTTACGCCGGCAGATGTTGCAAATAGTTACTATTCCATTTCAACTGAAAAAAGAATTACAGAAACCGGGTTAAAAAATAGCAGTACAAAATTATATCCTAAAAACACTGTTTTTGTAACAGCAAGAGGAACAGTTGGAGCTATCTCTATTGCAGGATATGAAATGGCAATGAACCAAAGTTGCTATGCAATAACAGCCGAACATCCATTTTACGTTCATCAACTTTCTTTGGGCACAATGATTAAGCTAAAAAATGAAGCTGTTGGAGCAGTATTCGGAGCATTGGTAACAAAGGACTTTGACGCTCAAATGGTAATTGATCCCCCTATAGAATTGAAAGAAAAGTTTGAAAAAGAAGTTTTTAGACTATATGAATATTTGTTATTGAAAACAACGGAAAACCAAAAGCTATCTGAACTGAAAGATTTGCTTCTTTCTAAATTAGCGACAATAGAAAATTAAACATATGGAGGGAGAAAAAATATCGCCGAAATATATTTTGATTCAAAGCGATCGCACCTTGTCATATGATGACAATAATTGTTATCTCAATGACAGGCCTGTCGAGACTATTCTTGACCCCAAACCAAGCCACAAAGACTTATGCTATCAAATGCAGAAATCTTTCTATGATTCATTTCTAAAAAAACATTTTAAGAATGTTGTCATATTAGCTGCAGCAGGAACTTCTATGGATAATGGGGATTCAAACACAAGTGGAAAAACGAGAACGGGCCTTTGGTCATTTTGTCAAACTGAAATTGATGCGTTTTCCGATTCAATAAGCGAGTATAAGAAAAAAGAATTTTATATAAAAAAAGATATTGAGGGATTACTTTCGTATATAATTCTCTATGAAAAACTTAATGGTGAGATCAAAAAAGGCGAAAGTATTTTAAGGGCGGCACTTGAAGCAAAGATAGCCAAGGCCTGTAAACTAAATCTGCAACCACAAGCTCCTCATATAGATTTTTTAAACAAACTAACAGCAAGGAAAACTAACGATCCAAGAGTCAAGCTTTTTACAACCAACTATGATTTGTTATTTGAAATGGCTGCAAATCAAAGTGGTTTTGTTGTTATAGACGGCTTTTCATTTACGCATCCGAGAAAATTTTCGGGTAGATATTTTGATTTAGACATAGTAAATAGGGAAAAAACGAGAGTTAAGCAAGAAGAAAGCTTTGCTTCAAAGGTTTTTCATTTGTATAAGATGCACGGTTCATTAAATTGGTTTAAAGATGTTTCTAATAATAACATAGTTCAACAAGATGAGCCAACAAAACCTTTAATAATTTATCCGGCGAATGAGAAGTATGAAAGTTCATACGAGCAACCTTATTTTGAAATGATGTCGAGATTTCAACAAGCTTTAAGAAAAGAAACCACTCTGCTAATCGTAATTGGTTTTGGTTTTCAGGATAAGCATATTCAAAATGTAATCATTGAAGCTGTAGAACAAAATCCAAGTTTCCAGCTTTTAATAGTAAACTACTCTGGGCAAGAGGACAGAGGAATTGACACTGCAGGTTTAAGCGCATTTTTTGTTGACGAAGAAAAAAAGCAAATTAAGCGTAACGTAAATATTGTTTATGATTCATTTAGCAGTTTTACAAAAAAATATCCAACCAATAATACATATATAGAAGCAACTAAAGAAGCAGGCAATGAATCCCTTTAATCATAATTACTTTTTGGGTTATGTCAATGAAATTACTCCCCAATATGTGAAAGTTCATTTTCCGTCGTCCAATCTTTTGGAAAAATTTACTCATAAAGGAGTGTTTTATGCAGGGGGTAATGTGGGAAATTTCATTGTAATTGAGGGAGAAGAGTTTGGGTTTCTTGCAAGAATAATTGAACTTGAATTGCCTGATGGGGAAAAAAAATCTATTAGTGAAAAAGCTATCCAGCATGATGAAACAACGTTTCATCCATCGGGAAAAGCGGAGCTTTTACTTAGCTTTAGCGTATTTGAACCCCAGAAAACAGAAAAAACCGTTTCTAAATATCCCACTATTGGAGCCAAAGTATATTCTTGTTCTGATGAACAAATTGAAACTTATGTAAAGGAATTTGGTAGGAAAAAAGATGAAGAAGTAGAAGTAAACGTTTATGCTGATTTAGGTAAACTGACCTCAAATGATGCTAATTGCCGGGTATCTCTAAACTCTGTTTTTGGGAGGCACTGCGCTGTTGTAGGAACAACTGGTGGCGGAAAAAGCTGGACTATAGCAAAATTAGTAAGTGAAATAGTTTCAAAAACAGACAACAAAGTAATTCTCATTGATGCAACAGGCGAATATTCTAAACTCACTACCAACTCATTGATATTAGGAACTGATACTTATTTCCCTTATCAAGATTTATCAATTCCTGATTTGTTTTTTCTTCTTCGCCCAACAGGACAATCACAAAGACCTGTTTTGCTTGAAGCAATTCGTTCTCTTAAAATGGTGAGAATTGCTAAATCTGAAAACTCCGCCTTCACTTCAAATACAAAACAAAAGGCAGACCAGGAGAAAGCAAAATATAATTCATTCTACCAAAAGCATATAAAGGAAATTGAGGATAATACCTGCAACTTTGATATTACACATTTGATCGAGCAAATAAAAGAAGAATGTATCTATCCCATTGGATATACAAATAAAGTACAAGATCCACAAAAATGGGGAGGGTACGATGCCAAAACCTATGACTATCAGACTTCTTTAATTAGTAGAATATCAGATTTAATCAATACTAAAATATTCAACAATCTATTAGGATTTCAAAACGTTCCTGCTCACTGCTCTTCTGTTGTTAATAAGATTAATAGTTTCTTATCAGAAAAATCCAATCAAATATTGAGAATAAGTTTTGAAAATATTCCGTCATCCTTTGCAGTAAAGGAAATTACTGCAAATGCCCTTGCAACATTTTTATTAAATCTTGCAAGAGGCGATAAATTTAAAAATGATCCTTTAATTCTTGTCATAGATGAAGCACACCAGTTTTTAAATAAAAACATAAAAGATGAATATTTTGAGAGCCAGACTCTGGATGCATTTGATTTAATTGCAAAAGAGTGCCGAAAGTATGGAATGTTTCTATGCCTTGCTACTCAAATGCCAAGGGATATTCCAGTTGGTACATTAAGCCAAATGGGAACGTTCATTGTTCATCGCTTAATAAATGAATTAGATAAAAAATCAATTGAAAGTGCCGCTTCTTCTGCGAACAGAAGTGCATTGTCTTTTTTACCTATATTGGGAGAAGGAGAAGCATTATTGGTTGGAGTAGATTTTCCAATGCCTTTGTTAATTAAGGTTACCGAACCCGAAAAGAAACCACAATCAAGAACCCCGAAACTGAAAGCAAAAAAAGGTACAAACTAAATGAAATTTATAAGTAAAGAGTCACTAAAGGCACAATGAATAAGCAAGAAAACACCAGCACCAATGAGTAGTGAAATCATCATATACCAAAATATCTCCGGCGATATCAAAATAGATGTACGCCTGGAAGAGGAAACCGTTTGGCTAACACAAGACCAGATGGCTACACTTTTTGGTAAGGCCAAATCCACTATCAACGAGCATATTAAGAACATTTATGAGGAAAATGAGCTGGAAGAAGCAGTCACAGTAAAGAAATTCGGAATTTCCGAATTTCAGCAGAAAGCCCCGTTTTATTACAATCTTGACGTAATTATTTCCGTAGGATACCGCGTAAAATCACAACAGGGAACGCAATTCCGTATATGGGCTACCCAACGGCTCAAAGAATACATCATCAAAGGCTTTGCCCTGAATGACGACCGCTTTAAGAGCGGAAGTTCGATGAACTACTTTACGGAACTGCAGGAACGTATAAGGGCAATACGATTGTCAGAACGCTTCTTTTACCAGAAAATTAAAGATATATACAGCACCAGCATTGACTATGAACCTAACGACGAAAAAACACTGACATTTTTTAAGGTGGTGCAAAACAAATTGCTGTGGGCCATCAGCCGCCAAACCGCCGCCGAACTGGTGTATCGCAGGGTGGATGCTACCGTTCCGTTGCTGGGTATGCAGTCGTACGACAAAAAGAATGCTGCCGCTATTAAAAAGTCAGACGTAAGCATTGCCAAAAACTACCTGCACAAAGATGAAATGAAACTGCTGGAGCTGTTGGTGGAACAATACCTTGCCTTTGCCGAAACAATGGCACAGCAACGTACGCCTATGTATATGAAAGACTGGATTGAGCGGCTCCACATCATACTGCAACTCAACGGCAGGGAACTATTGACTCATGCAGGCAAAATAAGCCACGAAATGGCGCTCAAAAAATCGGGTGAAGAACTGGGAAAATATCGTTTGGCTCAAAAAGAAACAGAGAAAGAACAAAGCCTGAAAGAACTTGAACAAGACATTAAAAAGCTGAAACCACGATAATGAAATTTACAGAAGCCAAACTCGAACAAGCATTTACCGAACTGCTGGCGCAGCAGGGCTACCCGCATTGCCCGGGTATTACGCTTAACCGCCAGCCGGAGGAAGTGTTGTTGGAGGAAGATCTGCGCGGCTTCCTGTTACAGCAATACGGGCATGAAGGTATTACATTGAATGAGATCAACTCCGTCATCCTGCAACTGAAATCGCTCCCTGCCTCCGACCTGTACGAAAGCAATAAAACCTTTTTGCGGATGCTATCGGACGGGTTTATCCTTAAAAGGGAAGACCGGCGACAGAAAGATATTTATATTCAGTTGATTGATTACGCTGCATTAAGCAAGCATATTCAGCCACCGGAAGATCAGTTGATGACAATAGCTGCCGAAGCAACTGAAAATTATGGCAAAGACAATAATATTTACCGCTTTGTAACGCAACTGGAAATTACCGGCGCCGAAAAACGCATCCCTGATGGTATTGTGTATGTAAATGGCCTGCCGCTGGTGGTGCTTGAATTTAAAACTGCCATCAATGAGGATACAACCATCCATGACGCTTTTAAACAGTTAACGGTACGGTATCGCCGGGATATTCCCGAACTGTTTAAGTACAATGCTTTTTGTGTGATCAGCGATGGTGTGAACAACAAAGCCGGTTCCTTTTTCGCGCCTTACGATTTTTATTATGCATGGCGCAGGGTAGCCGGCCCGGCAGGCGAAGTGGATGGTATTGACAGTATGTTCACCCTCATACAGGGCATGTTTCACAAGGCCCGCTTTTGCGATATCATCCGCAACTTTATTTACCTGCCCGACAATTCAAAAAAAGAAGAAAAAATTGTTTGCCGCTACCCGCAGTACTATGCGGCAAAAGCGTTGTACGAAAGCATTAAGCTGGCGCAAAAACCTGAGGGTGATGGAAAAGGCGGTACTTATTTTGGCGCTACCGGTTGTGGTAAAAGCTATACCATGCTGTTCCTTACCCGGTTGCTGATGAAGAGCGAGTATTTTGAAAGTCCTACCATTGTTTTAATTACCGACAGAACCGACCTGGATGATCAGCTTTCAACACAATTTATCAATGCAAAAAAATTTATTGGTGATAACAATATAGAAAGCGTGGAAAGCCGTGCCGGCCTGCGGGCAAAACTGCAGGGCAGGCAAAGCGGCGGGGTATTTCTCACCACCATACATAAGTTTACCGAAGACACAGAGCTGCTAACCGGCAGAAGCAATGTGATCTGCATTTCAGATGAAGCCCACCGGAGCCAGACCAACCTGGATCAAAAAATAAAAGTAACGGAAAAGGGTGTGAGCAAAACTTTTGGCTTTGCCAAATACCTGCACGATTCCCTGCCCAATGCCACTTATGTAGGCTTTACCGGCACGCCGGTAGATGCTACGCTGGATGTGTTTGGCAAAGTGGTAGACGCCTATACTATGACAGAATCGGTAAGAGATGATATTACTGTGCGGATCGTATACGAAGGCAGGGCTGCGAAAGTAGCGTTGAATAATGCAGAGCTGGAAAAAATTGAACGTTATTATGAAGAGGCGGCTGAAGCCGGAGCGAATGAATACCAGGTAGACAAGAGTAAAGAAGAAACCGCCAGCATGTATGCTATACTCGGCGATCCTAAAAGGCTGAAAGCCGTTGCGGAAGATTTTGTAAAACATTACGAAAAGCGAGTTGCCGAGGGAGCAACTGTTAAAGGCAAAGCCATGTTTGTAAGCAGCAGCCGTGAAATTGCTTACGCGCTTTTTAAAAATATCATTACGCTTCGTCCGGAGTGGAACGAAATACTGGAAGCAGAAGAAGGTGCAGAATTAACGGAGAAAGACCGGAAGGAATTGAAGCCTATAGAGCGTATTAAAATGGTAATGACCCGCGGAAAGGACGATACAAAAGAATTGTACGATTTATTAGGAACCAAAGATTACCGGAAAGAGCTGGACAGGCAATTCAAGAATTCAAAGTCAAATTTTAAAATTGCTATAGTGGTGGATATGTGGCTCACCGGTTTTGATGTGCCCTTCCTGGACAGCATTTATATTGATAAGCCCATTCAGCAGCATAACCTTATCCAAACCATTTCACGGGTAAACCGTAAGTATGAGGGAAAAACCAAGGGATTGGTGATTGACTATATCGGTATCAAAAAGCAAATGAACCTGGCGCTGGCAAAATATGGCAAAGGCGATAAAGATAATTTTGAGGATATAGAAAAATCGCTGATAGTAGTAAGAGATCATTTAGACCTGCTGGCAAAGCTGATGCATAAATTTGACAGCAGCCCTTACTTTACCGGCAACAATATGGATCAGCTTTACACACTGAACAGGGGTGCTGAATTTGTACAGCAAACCAAAGAGCTGGAAACCCGGTTCATGGGACTGGTGCAACGACTGAAAGCTGCTTATGATATTTGTGCCGGTAGTGAAAAGCTAGCACAACAGGAAAGAGACCATACACATTTTTATCTTGCTATCCGCTCTATTATTTTCAAACTAACCAAAGGCAATGCTCCTGATACAGCGCAGATGAATGCAAAGGTTCGGGAAATGATAAAAGATGCCCTGCAAAGCGACGGCGTGGAAGAAATTTTTAAATTGGGAGACGAAGCAACTACGGAGCAGGACTTATTTGATGAAGACTACCTGGCAAAAATCAACCGGATAAAACTTCCCAACACAAAGATTAAGCTACTGCAACAATTACTGGCAAAGGTAATTGAGGAGATGCGGAGAGTTAACAGGGTGAAGGGCATAGATTTTAGTAAGAAAATGCAGGCGATTGTGGAACGCTATAATGACAGAAGTGCCAACGACATCCTTCGCGGGGAAGTATATGAAGAAATGGCGGAAGCGCTTACCAGCCTGATATGGGAAGCGCATAAAGAATTTTCAGCCGGCAATGCGCTTGGTATTGACTTTGAAGAAAAAGCTTTCTATGATATTCTGAAAGAGCTGTGCAGAAAATATGATTTCACCTATCCTGATGATAAAACAATCGACCTGGCTAAAAAAGTTAAAGTACTGGTAGACGACCAGGCAAAATTTCCTGACTGGAATAAAAGAGACGATATCAAATCAGCTTTAAAGGTGGGCCTTATTCTTTTGCTGGATAAATTCAATTACCCGCCTGTAGAAAGGGACGAAGTGTATACGGAAGTTTTTGAGCAGGCGGAGAATTTTAAGAAGAACAGAGGATAATTTTCCTTACTGGGGCTGTCTCAAAAGTAATATTTTGCCACGCAGTGACGAAAACACGAAGAAAATAAAACCTGAAGATTTCAGTACCACCTCCCCTTATCAACAGAAGGGTTTACAAAAGCTTAATCTAAACGACATATAGCCTTAATAAACCGTGTTTAATATT